>NZ_JBAGKI010000120.1:0-6956 GCF_036689795.1 Micromonospora palythoicola
GGGGGGCGCCCGCCCCCCCGGCCCCCGGGGGGGGGGGCCTCCCCGGGGGGGGGCGGGCCCCCGGGGTGGGGTGGGGGGGGGCGTGCGCCGCCCCGACGGCGGCGCAGGCCGGCGCCTGGAACGCGGTCGCCGCCGGCCGACACGCCCTGGTCGTGGCGCCCACCGGTTCCGGCAAGACCCTCGCGGCGTTCCTGTGGTCCCTCGACCGGCTCTCCCGCGAGACCGCGCCGGCCGATCCTCGGCGGCGCTGCCGGGTGCTCTACGTCAGCCCGCTCAAGGCGCTCGCGGTCGACGTCGAACGCAACCTGCGCGCACCCCTCACCGGCATCCGGCAGGCCGCCACCCGGCTCGCCCTACCCCCGCCGGAGATCACCGTCGGGATGCGCACCGGTGACACCCCCGCCGACGAGCGGCGGGCCTTCGCCCGCACCCCGCCGGACATCCTCATCACCACGCCGGAGTCGCTGTTCCTGCTGCTCACCTCGGCCGCGCGGGACTCGCTGCGCGGTGTCGAGACCGTGATCGTCGACGAGGTGCACGCGGTCGCCGGCACCAAACGCGGCGCCCACCTGGCGCTCTCCCTGGAGCGGCTCGACCAGTTGCTGCCCGCCCCGGCACAGCGCATCGGGCTCTCCGCCACCGTCCGGCCGTTGGACGAGTGCGCCCGTTTCCTCGGCGGCACCCGCCCGGTCGAGGTGGTGGCCCCGGCGACCGCCAAGACGATCGAGGTCAGCGTCCAGGTGCCGGTGGAGGACATGACCCGCCTCGACGAGCAGCCGACGCCGGAGGACGAGCTCGCCGGTCCACGCACGGCGTCCATCTGGCCGGCCGTGGAGGAGCGGGTCTTCGGCCTGATCAGGGCGCACCGCTCGACGATCGTCTTCACCAACTCCCGGCGCAGCGCCGAACGCCTGTGCGCCCGGCTCAACGAGTTGGCCGCCGACGAGACGGCCACGGCTGCGTCACCCGCGACCGGCCCGGCGGCTCGGACACCGGCCGAGATGATGGCCCAGGCCGGCGCGGTGTCCGGTGCCCCGCCGGTGATCGCCCGGGCGCACCACGGCAGCGTCTCCCGGGAGGAGCGCCGACAGATCGAGGAGGCGCTGAAGGCGGGCCGGTTGCCGGCGGTGGTGGCCACCTCCAGCCTCGAACTCGGCATCGACATGGGTGCGGTCGACCTGGTCGTGCAGATCGAGGCACCGCCGAGCGTGGCCGCGGGCCTGCAACGGGTCGGCCGGGCCGGGCACCAGGTCGGCGCGGTGTCGCGCGGGGTGGTCCTGCCCAAACACCGCGGCGACCTGCTCTCCTGCGCGGTGGTCGCGGAGCGGATGGGCGAGGCGGCCATCGAGGAACTGCGCCATCCCCGCAACCCGCTGGACGTGCTCGCCCAGCAGATCGTCGCGATGGTCGCGTTGGACGAGTGGCGGGTCGGCGACCTGGCGACCGTCGTCCGTCGGGCCGCGCCCTTCGCCGAGCTGCCCGACTCCGCGCTGCACGCCGTACTGGACATGCTCTCCGGCCGCTACCCGTCCACCGCCTTCGCCGAGCTTCGTCCCCGCCTGGTCTGGGATCGCGCCACCGACGTGCTGACCGGCCGTCCCGGCGCCCAACGGCTCGCGGTGACAAGTGGCGGCACCATCCCCGACCGGGGGCTGTTCGGCGTCTTCCTGGCCGGGGCGGAGCGGGCCGCCCGGGTCGGCGAGCTGGACGAGGAGATGGTCTACGAGTCCCGGGTCGGAGACATCTTCCTGCTCGGTTCCTCCTCCTGGCGGATCGAGGAGATCACGCCCGACCGCGTGCTGGTCTCCCCGGCACCCGGGCAGGCCGCGAAGATGCCGTTCTGGAAGGGCGACCAGCCGGGCCGGCCGGTGGAACTGGGCCGGGCGATCGGCGCCCGGGTACGTGCCCTGCTCCGGCAGGACACCGAGCAGGCCACGGCCGCGCTACGGGCCACCGGGTTGGACGACTGGGCCGCCGGAAACCTGCTGACCTACCTGCACGAGCAGCGGGCGGCGACCCGGGCCCTGCCGGACGACCGGACGGTGGTCGTCGAACGCTTCCGCGATGAGCTGGGTGACTGGCGACTGGCCGTGCACAGCATCCTGGGCGCCCGGGTCAACGCACCGTGGGCGTTGGCCATCGGCCGCCGGCTCGCTGAGCGCTACGGGGTCGACGCGCAGGTGATGCCCGCCGACGACGGGATCGTGGTCCGGCTGCCGGACACCGCCGACACGCCGCCCGGCGCCGACGTGGTGGCCTTCGACCCGGAGGAGATCGCGCAGTTGGTGGAGGAGTCGGTGGGCACCTCGACGCTGTTCGCCGCGCGGTTCCGGGAGTGCGCCGCCCGGTCGCTGCTGCTGCCCCGCCGCGATCCGCGCCGCCGCCAGCCGCTCTGGCAGCAGCGGCAACGCGCCGCCCAACTGCTCGACGTGGCCCGCGAGTACGCCGACTTCCCGGTCACCCTGGAGGCCGCGCGGGAGTGCCTGCAGGATGTCTTCGACCTGCCCGCCCTGACCGAGGTGATGCGTGACCTGGCCGGCCGCCGGGTGCGCCTGGTCGAGGTGGAGAGCGCCCGGCCGTCCCCGTTCGCCCGCTCGCTGCTGTTCGGCTACGTCGGTGCCTTCCTCTACGAGGGCGACGCCCCGCTGGCCGAACGCCGGGCCGCTGCCCTCACCCTGGATTCGGCCCTGCTCGGTGAGTTGCTCGGCCGGGTCGACCTGCGCGAGCTGCTCGACCCGGCGGTGCTCGCCGAGACCGAGCGGCAACTGCGCTGGCTGACCCCGCAACGCCGGGCCCGCGATGCCGAGGACGTGATCGAACTGCTCCGGCAGCTCGGCGACCTGAGCACCGCCGAGTTGGCCGAACGCGGAGTGCCCGAGGCGTGGCTCACCGACCTGGCCGCCGCCCGGCGGGTGCTGCGGGTCCGCATCGCCGGGCAGGAACGCTGGGTCGGCGTCGAGGATGCCGGCCGGCTGCGGGACGCTCTCGGCGTGGCCCTGCCGGTCGGTGTCGCCGAGGCGTACCTCGAACCGGTCACCGACCCGCTCGGCGACCTGGTGGCCAGGTACGCCCGCACCCACACCCCGTTCACGGCCGCGAGCTGCGCGGCCCGGTTCGGGCTCGGGGTCTTCGTGGTCGAGCAGGCGCTGCGCCGGCTGGCCGCCGTCAGCCGGGTGGTCTCCGGCGAGTTCACCCCGGACACGGCCGGCACCCAGTGGTGCGACGCCGAGGTGCTGCGCCTGCTGCGCCGCCGTTCCCTCGCCGCGCTCCGCCGCGAGATCGAGCCGGTACCACCGCAGGCCCTGGCGACCTTCCTACCCCGCTGGCAGCAGGTCGGCTCCTCGGCGCGCGGGGTCGAGGCGGTGGCCGCGACGGTCGAGCAGTTGCAGGGTGCCTCGGTCCCCGCGTCGGCGCTGGAGCGGCTGGTACTGCCCGCCCGGGTCGCCGACTACTCCCCCGCCCAGCTCGACGAGCTGTGCGCCAGCGGTGAGGTGCTGTGGGCCGGCGCGGGGGCGATCTCCGGTGGGGACGGCTGGGTCAGCCTGGCGTACGCCGACTCGGCCGCGCTGCTGCTGCCGCCACCGGACGAGACCCTCGCGCGTACGCCACTGCACGACGCCGTGCTGGACGCGCTCGACGCCGGGCAGGCCCTGTTCTTCCGGCCGCTGGCCGACCGGGTCGGCGCCACCGACGACGCCGAGCTGACCGCCGTCATCTGGGACCTGGTCTGGGCCGGCCACCTCACCAACGACACCCTGGCTCCGCTGCGGGCGGTCCTCGGCGCCGGTGGCGCGCACCGCGCCCGCCCGACCGCCGCCCGCAGCCGTTACCGCCGACCGGGACGGGTGGCGCTGCCGAGTCGCGGTGGCCCGCCGACGGTGGCCGGACGCTGGTCCCGGCTGCCGGCGCGGGACACCGACCCGACCCGCCGCGCCGCCGCCCTCGCCGACGTCCTGCTGGAGCGGCACGGTGTGCTGACCCGGGGCGCGGTGGTGGCCGAGCAGGTGGCGGGCGGCTTCGCGGCGGTCTACCCGGTGCTCGCCGCGCTGGAGGAGCGCGGCGCGGCCCGGCGGGGATACTTTGTCGACGGGCTGGGCGCGGCGCAGTTCGCGGTGCCCGGCGCGGTGGACCGGATCCGCGCCGGTGCCGACCCACTCGACGGTGGCCGGCCTCGCGGCGGGGCCACGGTGGTGCTGGCCGCCACCGACCCGGCGAACCCGTACGGCGCGGCGCTGCCCTGGCCGGAGCGGGCCGTCGACTCCGGTGAAGCGGCATCGCCACCGACCAGCGGGCACCGGGCGGGTCGCAAGGCCGGGGCGCTGGTCGTGCTGGTCGAGGGTGGGTTGGCGCTCTACGTGGAGCGGGGTGGACGGACACTGCTCTCCTTCACCGACGACGTCGACGTGCTGGCCTCGGCCGGCAAGGCGCTCGCCGACGCCGTCCACTCCGGCGCGCTGGGCCCGATCTCGGTGGAACGCGCCGACGGCGAGTCCGTCGGCTCGTCGCCGCTGCGCGACGCCCTGACGGCCGCCGGCTTCCGCACCACCCCCCGCGGCCTCCGCCTCCGCCCCTAACCCCCACGCCCCACGCCCCACGCCCCACGCCCCACGCCCCACGCCCCACGCCCCACGCCCCACGCCCCACGCCCCACGCCCCACGCCCCACGCCCCGGCGATCTTGCACTTTTCGTCGCGACAATTGCCGCCAGGTGGGACATTCCAGCGACCATAAGTGCAAGATCGCGTGCGCGGAGGAGGGGTGGGAGGATGGGTGGGAGGGTCAGCGGAGCTTGTCGAGGACCTTCTCGTAGCGGGGGCGGTCGGCGGGCGGCGTTGGTGCCTCGAGGTAGTTGAGCACCACGGTGCCGCTGCGGTAGGCGGCTCCGCTCCACCGCTCGGCCAGATCACCGGCGCTGCTCTCGTCGGGAAAGACGTAGACGGCCACGTTGTCGGTCACGACCAGTTCCGAGCAGCCCAGACCCAACCCGTCCGGTCCACAGTCGACCGAGCGGTCCCGGACGTTGGCCGCCTTGAGCCCGGCCGCCCGGAACGCCGCCACGACCTCCCGGCCGGTCGGTTCGCCGGCCTGACGGGGCGGTAGCTCCACCGGCGGCGGGCTCGGCGGTCGCCGCTCGGTGGTGCCGCCGGCCTTCGGCGCGCCCGTACCCGGTTGCGATGACGGCGGCGGCGCGACACCGCTCGGGGCGGTGTCACCCGGAGCGGCCGGGCTGGCCGCCCCGGTCGGCGCGGTCGCGGCGCCCGGTGCGGCCGGATCCGCCGACGAGCCGCTGACGGTCGGGGCCGGTGCGGCGACCGGCGGCGCGTCCTGGTCGGCACCGCAGGCGACCAGCGCCACGGTGGTCACGAGCACGACGGCGGTGGGCAACATCCGGTGACTCACCCACGCAGTCTGTCCAACCAGGACCGCCACCGGCAGTGGCCGGTCGGTCAGCCACGCTGTCGGCTTTCCGGCACCGGAGCGCCCACCTCACGCCCCGACAGACCGACCTGGTGCGGCAGCGGCGGGGCGGGTACGCCACTGCCGGGAATTGGCGGCGGAAGCGGCGATCCCGCGCCGACACCGTCCGCCGGGCCGGCGAATCCCGGGTACGATCCGGTGCCGTGACCAGCAGCGCCGCCCGCGCGTCCCGGCCACCGGCCGAGGTCGTCTCGCTGACCACCGACTACGGCCTCGCCGACGGCTTCGTGGCGGCCTGCCACGGGGTGATCGCCCGCCTCGCGCCCGCGCTGCGGGTCATCGACGTGACCCACCTGGTGTCGCCGGGTGACGTGCGCCGCGGCGCGGCGGTGCTGGCCCAGACCGTGCCGCACCTGCCGCCCGGGGTGCACGTGGCGGTGGTCGACCCGGGGGTCGGTACGAGCCGGCGGGGTGTCGCCCTGGGCACGCCTGAGGGTCTGCTGGTGGGCCCGGACAATGGCCTGCTGCTGGACGCCGCCGCGGCGCTCGGCGGGATGACCGGGGCGGTGGAGCTGACCAACCCGCGCTGGCTGGCCCCCCGGGTGTCGGCCACCTTCCACGGACGGGACGTCTTCGCCCCGGTCGCGGCCCGCCTGGCTCTCGGTGCCCCGCTCACCGACGCCGGGCCGGCGGTCGATCCGGCCACGCTGGTACGGCTGCCCGAACCGCTGGTCCGCCAACTGCCGGACGGGTTCGTCGCCGAGGTGCTGACGGTGGACCACTTCGGAAACGTCCAGTTGGCCGCCCCGGCCGAGTTGCTGGACCCGCTGCCGGCCCGGGTGCGGGTCCGTCCGATGACCGGCGACCCGGCCGCCGAGGACGGCCCGTCGGCGGTCGACGGGTGGGAACGGGAGGTGGTGCACGGGCGTACCTTCGGCGACGCCCCGGTCGGTGCCCTGGTGGCGCACGTCGACTCGACCGGCCGGGTCGCGCTCTCCGTCAACGGTGGACACGCCGCCGAACTGCTCGCGGTGGATCCGGGTACGCTGCTGCGGGTCCGGGGTTACGGCGCCGTGGGGGACGCTTCCGGACAACACGGATGAAGTGTCTACTGTGGAAAGCTGTCGAGGTGGATGATCGCTGGGTTCCCGCCGCATGTCCCTGCTGCGCGTACCGGACCGGTGGTGGCACCTGCCCGGTCTGTTTCTGGACAGACGACGGTCAGGGCGACGCCGACGCGGACGTCGTACGCGGCGGGGCGAACGGGGACCTGAGCCTGTCGCACGCCCGCCTGAACTTCGCCGTCTACGGTGCCTGCCATCCCCGGTACCAGGAACTGGTGCGGACACCGAGGCCGGAGGAGATGCCCTGAATCGGCCGGGCTCCCGCTGACGCGGCGAGCCGGGCCGGCCCGGGAGGACGCCGACCCGGCTCGGGGTGCCGGGCTCAGCAGACCGGCACCGACCCACCCCCGACCGTGGCGATGTACGCGTGGCTGACGCACTGCCCGCTGGCCCGGCGGGTCCACCGGTTGGTGG
>NZ_JBAGKI010000121.1:0-6565 GCF_036689795.1 Micromonospora palythoicola
GCCCGCCGGGGGGCACCCCCGCGGGGGGGGCCCCCCGGCTCTTCGATCTACCCCGTCAGGCCGGCTCGACGGGCAGCCACAGCTCGCAGGTGGCGGTGCTGAAATCGACCGCGCGATCCAGGATCGCGACGATCGACGGGCCCGGCCGCAGCCGCCACGGGTTCGACGGGAACCACTCGGCCGCGGTCGCGGCCCAGGCCTGCTGCAGCGTCTGCGGGTACGCTCCGGCGGTACGGAAGACCGCCCACGTGCCGGCCGGCGCGGCGATGCTGTCCAGGTCGTCGGGGACCGTGGTGTCGCCCGTGACGGCGACCCCGTGCAGGTAGGTCAGCTCGGTGCCCTCGACGGCGTCGGGGGCGACGTCGTCGGTGACCTGGAGCAGGCCGGCGGGCTCGGTGTCAGCGAGTTCCTTGAGCCGCTGGTGCTCCTCGGCCGGCAGGCCGGTGACGTGCCGCTGGACGTGCGGGTTGACGCCGTGGTGGATGAGCGGAACCCGGGTGGCGTGTCCGATGAGCCGGAACGCGGGGCGGTCGACGATGCGGGTGTCCATGGGGACGCTCCCTTCGACGGTCAGGCGGAACCTGAGCTGTGGCTGGGTACGAAGGGGGCCTCCGTCGCGGCGTACCTCACCGGGGCCGACACCGTGGACGGCCCGGAACGCACGTCCGAACGCCTCCGTGGAGCCGTACCCGTACCGCACCGCGATGCCGAGCAGGTCGTCCTCACCGCGGACGACGTCGGCGGCGGCGACGGTCATCCGCCGCCGGCGCACGTACTCCGACAGCGGCATGCCGGCCAGCGAGGAGAACATCCGGCGCAGGTGGTACTCGGTCGTGCCGAGCGTCCGAGCCGCCCCGGCGACGTCGAGTTCCTCGGTGAGGTGCTCCTCGACGAGGTCGACGAGCCGGTTGAGTGCCGAGATCATGGGACCTCCCTTCGAGATCCAGCCTGGCCCGCCCACCCAGGGCCGCGCCCGATCGTTCTGGCCCGATCCAGATCACGCGGGGAGCGGGTGGCGAGGCTCGACGCACCGGCAACCGAGGCGACCCACGTCGCAGTCAGTGCAGCGCGACGCGCTGGGCCACCGGTTCCAGGTACACCGGGAGGTGGTCACCGGCCTGCGCGACGAACATGGCCACCTCGTATGCCATGTCGCCGACCTCCGCGTCGCCGTCGATGCCGACGGCCAGGACGGCCCCGTTGCCGGTGGTGGCGTGGAACAGGAACGCCCGTGACATCTGCACCACGACCTGGTGCAGCTCGCCGTCACCACAGACCCGTGCGGCGGCCAGGCCCAGCGCCTGAAGCCCGCAGACCATGCTGGACAGTTGGCCGGCGAGTTCGTCGTCGATGCCCCGGGAGGCGCCCAACAGCAGCCCGTCCGGGGAGAGCACCACCGCGAACTGGGCACCCGGCACGCGGTCGACGATGTTGTCGAGCGCGCGGCCGAGGTTGTCGGCGGTGGCCACCGCAGAAGTCATGGCAGGTCCTCTCGTTGACGGAACCGGTGATCCGGACCGGTCCCCGTGGCTCAGTTCGCGGCCCGTCGGGGCCACGGCTGTCCGTTCGTGGTGTACGACGGTTCGGCCAGGATGGTTCGAAGCATGGCCAACAGGTCGGTGCGGTTGGCGCAGTCGAGCCGCGAACGCATCCGGGCCACGTGGTGCTCCACAGTCTTGGCCGAGATGAACAACCGGTCCCCGATCTCCCGGTAGGTGAGACCGGCGACCACCAGTTCGGCCACCTCCCGCTCCCGGTCGCTGAGCCGGTGCGAGACGGTACCGGCCGCCGGTTTGCGGTCCTCGGCGGCGGACCGGCCCTGCAGTGCCCGGGCGCAGTCCAGCAACGTGGTCATCGCCCGCCGGTCCGCCGTACGGATGGCGGCCTGGCCAGCCAGCCGGGCGCCGTCCCAGCACAGGCCGGTGTCGTGCAGGCCCCGGGCGGCGGCCTCGACCCGGACCGGGTCGACGGTGCCGCGCAGCACCTCCAGCCAGCACTCGGCCGCGGCGGCCACCACGGCGGCGTACCGGCTGTGGCCGGCGGCGGCGACCAGAGCGGTCACGTGCTCGTCGGCGGCGGCCGGATCGTCGGTGAGGATCGCCGCGTGCAGTCCGCTCCAGTGCAGCGGGGTACGCCACAGGGGCGGGTCGGCCAGCCGGCCGAGCAGTTCGTGGGCGTCGCGCAGGTAGGGCTGCAGGCGGCCCAGGTCACCGAGCCGGGCACCGGCGATGGCCAGCTCACCCAACGGCAGCAGGGTGAACAGGTCCACCGGGTGGCGGACCACCGCCTCCAACGCGGGCACCCATTCGCGCTGCAACGCGCCGAGGTCGCTGACCCGCCGGGCGATACCCATGGTCAGCCCGGCGGCGAAGAGCAGGTCGCGGGGTCCGAGCGCGACGCCGGCGGTCGCCTCGGCGAGCTGCTCGCTCGCCGCGGCGATCCGCCCCCGCGTCATCAGGATCCAGGCGCGCAGCAGCCGGTGCCGGCCGGTCAGCAGCGGCCCACCGATACCGCTGGTGAGGGCCCGGTCCAGGACCCGTTCGGCGATGTCCAGTTCGCCGCAGTGCACGGCCGTCAGCGCCGCCAGCGCGGCGGGGCTGTCCGGCAGCAGCACCGCCCGCCCGTCCGGTTCCAGCAGGGCCGCCGCCTGCACCAGGGTGGACAGGGCCGCCGACGGAGTGCCGTGCACGCTCTCGCGTACCCCGTCGGCCATCAGCCGGGCGGCGCCGGCCGGCAACGTCGGCGGGCCGTCCGCGACGGGTTCGGGATGCCCGGCCGGTCGGCCGGTGGCCAGGGCGCCGACGGTCGCGAAGGCGTGTGCGCTGCCCCCGCCGGACCAGCGGTACAACTCCACGCTGCGGTCGGTCTGTCCACGGTGGGCCAGGGCGGTGGCGGCGACCAGCGCGGCCTCCGCCCGACCGTCCGGCGCTCCCGTGGTGAGCAGCCGGTCGGCCAACCGCAACGCCAGGTCGAGGTCACCGGCGAGGGCGGCGGCGACCGCCTGCCGGCCGGCGGTGGGTCGACCGGCGGCACCGGCCGCGGCGAACAGGCGCGCCGCCAGCGCCGGCTCGCCGCCGAGGGCCTCCTCCGCCGCCGCCTCCAGGGTGCCGGCCGGGCAGTCACCGGCGACACCGGCCGCCAGCAGCGAACGCACCAGCGGCAACACCGGTGCGCCCCGGTTGAACGCGAGTTCGCTGAGCAGGTGCCAGACGGCGGTACGGTCGGCGGCCGGGCTCAGCACGGTCACCGCCCGGCGCACCAGCGGAGTGGGGTAGCCGTCGGCGCCGAGCAGGCCCGCCGCCCGGGCCTCGGCGACGAGGTCGTCGATCTCCGCCGGTGCACGGTCCAGCAGCGGGCGTAGCGCCTCCGCGGGCAGCGGAACGCCGGCCGCCAACGCGATCAGCAGCCGCCGCACGTCGGCGGGCAGCTGTTCCAGGTCGGGGCCGAGATGCAGCACCACCTGGCGGGGCAGGTCGCTCGGCACACCGACCGTCTCCTGCTCGCGCAGCCCGTCGACCAGCCAGGCCACGTGCCGGGGCGTCCCACCGGTCTGGGTGTGCACGAAGTCGACCAGGTCGGCGCGGCGGCCGAGGCGGGGCACGGCGCCGAGGTACGCGGCGGTGCGGGCCCGGGTGAACGGGGTGAGCAGGAGTTGGCGTCCCTCGCGGCGCAGCGTGTCGGTCAGCTCGGTCAGGGCCGCCGGTCGCGGCCAGGGGCGGTAGCTGATCGCGACGCGGTGTCGACGGTCGGTCACCAGTCGCCGCAGCGTGCGCAGTCGGGCCTCGTCGAGCAGGTGCGCGTCGTCGATCAGCAGCACCGCGTCGGGGGCGTACGCGTCGTCGGTGGCCGGCACCTCGGTGTGCACGGCGACGCCGGCCCGGGCGTACCGGGTGGCCACTTCCTGCAGGTAGGTGGTGCGGCCGTGGCCGCCCGGTCCGGTCACCCCGAGGGCGAGCGGTGCCGCCGGCTCCGCGGTGATCGCGTCGAGCAGGTCGGTCGCGTCGGCGGCGAGGACCAGCGGGCTGTCCGCCACGGCGCTCGGCATCATTGCGGTCATCCTTCGTGCCCCGGGCTGCGTACCAGCTTCCGGCGGGATCGCTTCGGCAGGTCCAGGGGCGGGTAGCGGATCGGCGGGCGGGGCGGCGGCTCGTCGGACGGAGCCAGGTCGTCGGCCGGGAACGGGCCGGCGGTGCGCGCCATCGGACCGACGGAGGCGGCTGCGACGGTGGCGGGGGTGCCGCCGGTCGCGGGTGGGCCGGCCGGCGGCGGCGGGCCGGCCGGTAGCGGGCGTGGGGACAGGATCCGGGTGCCGGCGGCGGCCGCGCCGGCCGCCGCGGTGTGCTGCGGGTCGGGCGCGGTCTCCACCGCGAAGCCGGCGGTGGCCAGCAGTTCGGCGACCAGCGGCACGCGGCTGGCACCGCCGGCCAGCAGCACGCCGTCGAGTTGCGCGGGTGTCAGGTCGGCGGCCCGGACGGCCTGCGCCAGCAGTTCCACTGTGGCCCGTACGGCCGGCCGGATCAGTTCCTCGAACTCCAGTCTGGTCACCGGCGCGCGGACGGACCCGGCCGGCAGTGCCAACGCCACGTCGGTCTGCGACCCGACGGTCAGCTCCCGTTTGGCCCGTTCGCACTCGACCGGCAGCTGACGCAGGGCGGCACGGGCACCGGGGCCGGCGGCGGCCAGGTCCCGGGCGAGCACGGACCGTACGTGCGCGGCCAGCGCCTCGTCGAAGTCGACGCCACCGAGCCGGGCGAGCGTCACGGGCACGCCGACGGTCTCGTACCGGTCCCGGGCGTTGCGTCGGACCAGCGCGGTCTCGAAGGTGTCGCCGCCGAGCGCGTACACGGCGGCGGCTCCACCGGCGAAGCCCCGGACGGCGTGTCCCTCCGCCACGGTGACCGTGCGGGGCAGCAACGTCACCGCACCCAGGCCGTAGTCCCGCAGGGCGTGGTGCAGCAGATCGCGACGGTACCGGCCCCAGGACGCGGGGTGGCTCAGCACGACCATCTCGGCCGGCGCGCCCCGGGCACCGTGAACCTGGTCGACCACGTGCGCGGCGAGCAGCGCGACGAGCGTCTCCGGTCGGTACCGCTCGCCGGCGAGCAACAGCGGCACATCGTCGCCGACCCGGCTCAACACTCCCCGGGCGGTACGTTCCGGCTCGTCGCCCTCACCGAGGGTGAAGGTCCCGTCGGTGGACAGCAGCAGCGTCGACGGCAGTGGGCCCGGCCCGGGATGCAGAGCGACCGGCTCCGGGTGACCCCAGTGCCCGTCACGGTGGCGGGCGACCGCGGCGACGGTGCTGGTGTTGCCGATGTCGATCCCGAGCACGTAGGCCATCTGCTTTCTTCCTTGACCGCGTCGGCCGTGGGAGTGGGCCGGACAGGCCCGCCGATGCGGGCCGCCCCGGGGAACCCCGTGGGCTCCTACGTTCGTACCAGAGATCACTCCGGCATCAGGAGCCCCAACTTCGGCGGGCGCCGGTCCCCCACTCCCCCTAACGTACGAGAGTCCCGTCGCCCCTAATCGAACGGGTCGGATTGCGGGATCGTCCCCGATGCCCGGTCCCGGGCACCGCCCGTAGCGTCGTCGGCGATCACCGGTCGTTGACGTTTCGCCGAGGAGTGAACCCCCACCATGGACCAGACCCTGCACGACTTCGTGCTCAACCTGCTGACCGACGCGGACGCCCGGTCGGCGTTCGACCTCGACCCGGAGGGGGCGCTGCGGGCCGCCGGCCTCGGCGACATCACCGCCGCCGACGTCCAGGACGTGGTGCCGCTGGTGGTGGACTACGCCCCGGTGCAGGGGCTGGCCCCGGTCGCACCGGTTACCGGGCAGCTCGGCCTCGACCCGCTGGTGGGTGACGCCACCGACGCGATCAGCCAGTTGCAGACCGTGGCTCAGCAGATCAGCGTCGGCAGCTCCCACTCCGGGGTGGACGTCAAGGCCGGGGTGCTCGGCACCATCGCCGTCGACCCGTCGACGGTGACCGCGGGGGCGAGCGTCTTCCCGGGAGTCGGCGTCGGCGTGACCCCCACCGGGGTCGGTGTGGACCTGTCCGGGGTGCACGACGTGGCCGACACCCTCGACGCGGACGTGGTAGCCCCGATCGATCGCGTCACCGAGCCGGCGCTCGGTGACGTCACCGGTACGGTGGGTGACCCCGCGTCGGCGGTGAGCGGCACCGGTTCCGGGCTGCTGGACACCACGTCGGGCCTGCTTCCCGGCACCACCAGTCAGGTCGGCGATCTGGTCGGTTCGCTCGGTGTCGACGACACCCTCGGCGGGCTGGGCCTGACCGGCGACACCGGTGGCCTGGCGCCGTCGGTGGACCTCAATTCCACTGTGGGCGGTGTGACCGGGCAGGTCGACGGCCTGCTGGGTGGGGTGACCGGCGGCGTCACCGGCGGCAAGGCGGGGCTGCTGGACGGCGGGGTCAGTGGTTCGGTGAGCGGGGACACGGCAACCCACGGCGAGGCCTCCACCTCGACCGGCGGGGTGCTGGGCCTCACCGACGGTCTCCTCTGACACCCGCCGGCGAGCGGGGTCGGCACCGGCGGTG
>NZ_JBAGKI010000122.1:0-6156 GCF_036689795.1 Micromonospora palythoicola
CCCCCCCCCACCCCCCCACTACCTCACCAGCGCGGCCCCCGCCCCGCCCCTCCCTGCGCGCGCCCAGGGCCGAGCCGTCGCCGGCTGATCTCAGCCGATGGTGCAGGTGGCGCCGTTGAGCGTGAACGAGGTGGGCTTCGGGTTGCTGCCGGTGTGGGTGCCGTTGAAGCCGATGCCGACCGACGCGCCCGGTGCCAGGTTGCCGTTGTACGACATGTTGGTGGCGGTCACCGCCGCACCGGTCTGGGCGTAGGTGGCCGACCAGCCCTGGCCGACCCGCTGCCCGGCGTTCGGGAAGTTGAACGCCAGTGTCCAGCCGTTGATCGCGGTCGTGCCGGTGTTGGTGATGGTGATGTTCGCGGTGAAGCCGGTGCTCCAGTCGTTGGTGCCGTAGGTGACCCGGCAGGGCGACGTGGGCAGCGGCGCCGAGGTGGTCACCATCACTGTCTGCGAGGGCGGTGACGCGTTGCCGGCGGCGTCGATCGCGACCACGTAGAACGGTGTCGTGCTGTCCGGAGTCAAGCCGGTCAGCCGGTAGGTCGGCTCGGTGACCGTGTCGATCAGGGTGTCGACCAGGTACGAACGGTAGATCCGGTACCCGACGACGCCCACGTTGTCGGTCGACGGAGCCCAGGTCAGCGTCGCACCGGTCGAGGTGACGGCGGAGACCGTGGGCGTGCCCGGCCTGGTCGGTGGGACGGTGTCCCCCGCGTCCACGGCCGGAGTCGTCACGCTCAGCGACGGCGACGAGAAGGACGTGTTGCCGGCCCTGTCCCGCGCCATCACGCTGAACTCGTACGTCCGGGCCGGCAGCACGTCGATCGTCAGCGAGTTGGTGCTGGCGTTGCTCAACATGATCGCGTCGCTGCCGATCTGGCGGGTGCTGACGAGGTAGACGTCGATCCCGCTGCCGGAGTCGGTGGACGGTGCCCAGGTCAGGCTCACCGACCGGGAGGTGACCGAGGTGGCCACCGGGGCGCCGGGGGTGGTCGGCCGGGTGGTGTCGGGGGCGTCCGGCGCGGGCTCCGAACCCCACACCACCTCGCCCCCGGAGTAGAGCGGCACGTTGCGGTTCGGCCCGGCGGTGGCCTGGTACGACGGGTCGTTCGCCGGGTTCCAGGTGCCGCCCTCGGGCACGCCGACCTTGAACTGCACCTCCATCCGGTGCTGCGACTGGCCGGCCGGTGCGATGGTGTGCCCGGTGCAGTCGACCTCGACGTACCAGAGGTCGCCGCTGGCCTGGCGGGCGGTGGTCGGTGCCGGGCAGCCCTGGGTGTAGCTGGACGTCACCTGCACCGGGCCGGTGCCGTCGGGCCGGAAGTAGTAGCGGAACTTCGCGTCGGTCAGCGCCCGGGCCGGGAAGGCCGACTTGTTGTAGATGATCGCCTTGATGCCGGTGGCTCGCGTCTCGTTCTGCATGACCGTGGTCTCCACGGTCAGCTCGTCGATGTCGGGCTGCTCAGGGACGGGGAAGTTGGCCAGCGGGGTGCCGCCGTACTCCTGGGAGAGCCGGGCCAACGCGGAGGTGAAGCCGGCGTTGTAGTCGGTGGCGACCTCGTTCATCACGTAGTCCGACCGGTTGTCGGTGTACGCGTCGTTCGGCGAGGACGGCCCGCCGACCAGCGCGCCGTGGAGGGTGTGCCGGGTCTCGGTGGGCACGGTCTGGCTGTCCCACCAGGAACCGTGCGCGGTGCGGTGGTGTGGGTTCTTCGGCGGGTTGGCGCCGAAGCCGATCACGTAGCTGGAGTTGCGGGGGTTGTCGCCGAGCGCGTAGTTGATCTGCCGGACGGCGAAGTCGTGGTAGCGCGTCTTGCGGGTCGCGTCGGTGGTCTTGTCGCTGTAGACCAGCGCGGCGAACGCGGTGTTGGCGGCGTACCGCAGGGCGCCCCACGAGTCGAGCACCGCCATCCCGCCGGGCGAGTACCGGACCCGTTCGCCGTTGACCCCGACGGTCCAGAAGTCCAGCCACCGGTTGGCGTCGTCGACGTACTTCTGCTTGCCGGTCAGGTTGGCCAGCAGCACGTACGCCCCGAACTGCTTGTTGTCCCAGGCGACGGTCCACTTGTACGACCGGGTGGTGGTCTGCGGCTCGGTACCGAGCTTGTCGTACTCGCTCTCCGCCTTGGCCAGGTACGCGGCGTCACCGGTGGCCCGGTACAGCCAGATCGCACCCCAGACCAGTTCGTCCTGGTAGCCGCTCCAGGACCGGTAGAAGCTGGTGGCGTCGGTGATGCACTCGTGGTAGTTCTTCCGCACCGTGTCAGCGAAGGTGTAGAGCTGGCGCGCGTGGGTCAGCAGCTTGTCGGCGTACGCGGCGTCGGTGGGCCGGAACACCATGGACGAGGCGGCCATCGCGGCGGCGGTCTCCCCCGCCAGGTCCGCGCCGCCACAGCTCGCGTCGATCTTGTACGCGGGCCGCGCCATCGGCATCACCTCGGCCGGCCCCCACCACTTGTGGTCGTCGTCGCCGTTGCCCACCTGTCCGTAGAGGACGTTCGGCGACGGGTGCGCCTTGACGAAGTAGTCGTTCACCCAGCGCAGGTTGTTCAGCAGGTGGGTGAGCTGGCCGGAGGCGGCGTACCCGGACCGGTACTCGACCGCGCCCCAGGCCAGCATGGTGGCGCTGAACGCCATCGGGAAGCCGAACTTCACGTGGTCACCGGCGTCGTACCAGCCGCCGGTGAGGTCGACTCCGACGTCCGAGCCGTCGCGGAGCGCCGAGTCGCCACGCCACGAGACGCGGTTCCAGTCCGGCAGTTTCCCGGACTGCTGCGCCTCGTAGAACAGCAGGGACTTCTGTAGCGCCTCCGCGTAGTTGAAGGCCGGTGCCGCGGCGCTGGTCGCGGCACCATCGGTCGGTGCGGCGGCGGCACCGGTGGCGGGTACGCCGAGCGCGAGCGTGCAGCCGGCGGCGAGCGCGGTGACGGCCGCCAGCATCCGGCGGGGCCACGGCTGATCGGGACGATGCCGCGGCGAGGACTGATCCGGAACGGGCCGATCGCGGTGGATACGGCCCGACCGTGGGGGTAGGTGCATGCGACTACTCCTGTCGATGCGTGCCCGACGGCATCGACCGGACGCATACCCGCGTCGGAGTGGACGGCTGCCGGCGGTGGTGGTGGCGGCGAGGTGGCTCCAACAGGACCGGGAGCGCTCCCATGGATAGTTGACAATGTAATCCGGGCACCGTCGGTTGGGAAGCCCGCCCGACGATGCCGTCGTGCGTCGGACGGCCGTGTTTCGTTACACCGACACGCCCGCCGACGGCCCCGGAGACACCCGCGCGGGCACATCGCGACTTCGAGTCTGCCCAGGTCAGGCTGTTCGCCCGAGATCAGAACCGGCCGTCCGGATGCGAGCATGTGCCGTCATCCCGCTGAGATTCGGAGGAATTCTCATGCCACAGCGTCGGCACGTGGCGCGCGCGGCCGTCTCCGGCGTCGCCGCCACGGCCCTCCTCGCCCTCGCCGCCCCGGCCTGGGCGAGCAGCACCGTTCCGCTCCACCCGGCCCACCAGGGTTCCACCGCGGCCGACTTCCAACAGCAGTGCGCGGACAGCAGGTTCGCCGACCGCCCCGCGGACCACGACGGCTGGCACTTCGTCCTGCCCGGCGGTCCGTCCGCAGGCGGTTTCCAGAGTCTGACCCTGAGCTTCGACACCGGCTCCGGCACGGTCGACGTCCCCGTGCCCGACGCCACCGACGCCTACCCGGACGCGCTCTACCCCGCTGGGCGGAACGAGTCCCGGCTCATCCACGCGTATCTGTTCACTCCGGCCGGGTGGACGCTGGTGAACGGTAGCGCCACGATCAGCGGTCAGGGTGACGGCTTCAACCTCAGCCACACCTGCGCCGGCCGGCCGACCCCGGAGTCGCCGACCCCGACGCCGACCAACTCGGAGTCACCGACCCCGACGCCCACCAACTCGGAGTCGCCCACCCCGACGCCGACGGTCCCCGGTTCGCCGGTCCCGTCGGAAACGCCGTCGGCCAGCCCGTCGAGCGGCACCGGCGGTGGCGGTGGTGACGACGGCAACCTGCCGGTCACCGGCGCGGCGGTGACGACCATGGCGCTGGTCGGCGTCGGCCTGATCGGTGGCGGTGTCGCCCTGGTCGCGCTGCGACGTCGGCGTGACGGGATCACCTTCACCAGCTGACACCACCCTTGAGTACGGCCGCCGGCGTTCCCGGCGGCCGTTCTCGTCGTCGGGGGACGGTTTAGTCGCATCCTCGTCGATGCCACCGCCGGACAGCTCCGACCGTACTCGCCGGTAACAAAGGGGGATTCTTCACACTATCGATCATCCTCAATCAACAGATCGGGATTCAGCAGGTGAGGGCCACCGACACAGGATGCGAGTAGATACTCCACAAGGGAGTGAGTGAGGCCGGGTGTCCTGCGATACGGAACGTACTGTTGCCGTCGCACTGGGCGGCAGGCGACAGTACGCGGCACCTGGCGGCACCCGTCGACGGCCGCTCCCCCGCCCACCCGAGGAGATCGCGATGGCTCTACGACTGGCCGACGGAACCTCCTGGTCCGACACTCTCGCCCGGGCGGTGGCCGCCGCCGCGGAGGCGTTCGACCACCCGGCCGACGGCACCGTCACGCTACGGAACCTGGTCGGCGGCGAGTGGCGCAGCGGCGGCGCGCCGACGCCGGCGCGTACCCCGGTCGACAACAGTGTGCTGGTCAACCTGGCACGGCTGGACGCGGCGACCGCGCACGACGCGGTGATCCACGCCGCCAGCGCCCACGCCACCTGGGCCGACACCCCGCTGGCCGAACGCCGGTCGCGGGTCGTCGACGCGCTGGACGCCCTCACCGCCCACCGCGACCTGCTGGCCCTGCTGCTGGTCTGGGAGATCGGCAAGCCGTGGCGACTGGCCTGCGCCGACGTCGACCGCGCCCTCGACGGGGTGCGCTGGTACGTCGACGAGATCGACCGGATGCTCGCCGACGGCCGTACCCCGCTGCCCGGCCCGGTCAGCAACATCGCCTCGTGGAACTACCCGATGAGCGTGCTGGTGCACGCCGAACTGGTGCAGATGCTCGCTGGCAACGCGGTCATCGCCAAGACGCCGTCGCAGGGCGGCGCGGTCTGTCTGACCGTGGCGCACGCCCTGCTGCACCGCGCCGGGCTGCCCGCCACGCTGCTCTCCGGCAGCGGCGAGGCGCTGTCCGAGGTGCTGGTGCGGGCGCCCGAGATCGGTGCGGTGGCCTTCGTCGGTGGCCGCTCCAACGGGGGAAAGGTGGCCGCCGCTCTGCTCGACTCGAACAAGCGCCACTTCATCGAGCAGGAGGGCCTCAACGCCTGGGGCGTGTGGAACTTCTCCCAGTGGGACCTGCTCGCCGCACACCTGAGGAAGGGCTTCGAGTACGGCAAGCAGCGCTGCACCGCGTACCCCCGGTTCGTGGTCCAGCGGGACCTGGTCGATGAGTTCCTCGACATGTACCTGCCGGTGGTCCGCTCGGTCCGGTTCGGGCACCCGCTCGCGGTCGACGAGACCTGGCGGGCCGGCGACCCGTTGCCGGAGCTGGACTTCGGTCCGCTGATCAGCGCCGCCAAGGCCGACGAGTTGCGCCGCAAGGTCGACGAGGCGGTACGCGGCGGCGCGGTCCCGTTGTACCGGGGCAAACTCGACGGCGCGCCGTTCCTGCCCGGGCAGGACACCTCGGCGTACGTCGCACCGTCGGTGCTGCTCGCCCCGCCCGGCCGGTCCCGGCTGATGCACGCCGAGCCGTTCGGCCCGGTCGACACCATCGTCGTGGTGGACACCACCGACGAGTTGCTGGCCCAGATGAACGCCTCCAACGGCGCGCTGGTGGCCTCCCTCGCCTGCGACGACACCGACGAGGCGGCGAAGCTCGCGGTCGACCTGCAGGCCTTCAAGGTGGGCATCAACAAGCCCCGCTCGCGAGGCGACCGCCAGGAGCCGTTCGGCGGGCGGGGCGCCTCCTGGAAGGGTGCGTTCGTCGGCGGGGACCTGCTGGTCCAGGCCGTCACCGTGGGCGACGACGACCGCCTCTACGGCCACTTCCAGGACCGCACCGCCCTACCTCCGAACCTCTGACCGGGCCCGACCAGAAGCACGCGGTGGGGGCGGGGCCCCCCCCCCGCTCGCAGCCCCCCCCACCGGCCCCCCCCACCCCGGG
>NZ_JBAGKI010000123.1:0-6076 GCF_036689795.1 Micromonospora palythoicola
GTCGGGAAGAGCCCCGCGAAGGGCGCGACGGTCACCGTCGCACCGTTGAGCAGTGACCGGGCCGGTCGGTCGGCGTCGCCGACCCCCGCGAGCGCCAACTGCCCCACCAGCAGCGGCCCCCGGGTCTCGATCCGCAACTCGTCGCCGTCGCGGACCGCCTCGATGATCGTGTCCCCGTCCACGTCGTGCACGACGGCGCGCCCGTCCACCGCTCCCCAGCAGACCAGGGTGACCTCCCGGAAGGGTCCGTCGCCGACGGTGGCCCCCGGCGTGACCAGCGGCAGCAGCGCGCCCCGGCGCACGTACAGCGGCATCCGGGACAGCGGCACCCGCACCCGAAGGTGCCGGCCCCCCGGATGCAGTTCGCCGGTGCCGGCGTCGAACCAGTCGTCGTCGACGGGCAGGTACACGTCGCGCACCCCGGAGGTGTCGGTGACCGGTGCGACCAGCAGGTCCGTGCCGAGCCGGTACTGCAGGTCGGTCGTCCAGGCCGTCGGGTCCTGCGGGGTGTCGACAAGCAGGGCCCGCATCATCGGTACGCCGGTGCGGGCCGCCTGTGCCGCCGCCGACCACAGGTACGGCATCAGCCGGTAGCGCAGCCGCAGCGCGGCCACCGCGAGTTGTTCCGCCTCGGCCGGGAACTCCCACGGCAGTCGGCTGGTGGTGCCGTGCAGCCGGACCAGCGGTGACAGCGCGCCGAACTGCGACCAGCGTACGTACAGGTCGGGTTCCGGGGTGCCGTGGAAGCCGCCGGTGTCGTGGCTCCAGAACGGCACCCCCGACAGGCCGTGCGACAGGCCCCCACGCAGGGTGCTGGCCAGGGCCGGCCAGGTGGCGTTGACGTCGCCGCTCCATTGCGCGCTGTGCCGTTGCCCGCCCAGGTACGACGAGCGCGCCCACACCGCCCGGTGGCCGGCCACCTCCTCGGTGACGCCGGCGACCACGTCGTTGAACAGCAGGGAGTACACGTTGTGCAGCTCGACGCCGCTCATCCCGTTGTGGGCCACCGCGTCGGCGGGCACCCCCTCGGCGAAGTCGGTCTTGAACACCGCCACGCCCTGTCGCAGCAGCGGCCGCAGCAGCCCGGTGAACCAGTCGACCGCCGCCGGGTTGGTCAGGTCCACGATGGCCGAGGCCGGGTAGCTGCCGTGCCACACGTCGGCGACGTACGTGCTGCCGTCGGGTCGCCGCAGGAAGTAGCCCGCCGCGTCGGCCTCGGCGTAGAGCGGACTGGCCGTCATCAGATACGGATTCATCCACAGGCAGACCCGGAAGCCCTGCTCGGACAGGGTCCGCAGCATGCCGGCCGGGTCGGGAAACGCCTCGGTGTCCCAGCGCAGGTCCGACCAGTTGCCGGCGACCTGCCAGTAGCAGTCCAGGTGCAGCACGTCGCAGGGGATGTCGCCCTCGCGCAGACGCCGGGCCCGCTGCAGCACCCGCTCCTGGCTGTCCGGGTAGAAGCCCGAGGAGACCCAGGTGCCGAAGGCCCAGCGCGGCGGCAGGTACGGCTGCCCGGTCAACTGTCGCAGCCGGTCCAACACCTCGGCCGGGGCCGGCCCGGCCAGCACGTAGTAGTCGAGCAGGTCGTCGGGGACCAGGATCTGCACCGCGCTGTGGGTGGACTGGCAGACGTCGAACTGCACCGGCAGCCCGCTGTCGACCAGTACCCCGTAGCCCCGGTTGGACAGGTAGAACGGCACGTTCTTGTGTGCCCGGTCGGACTCGCTGCCGAAGGCGTCGAAGTTCCACATCAGAGCCCGCTGGCCGCGCTTGTCCAGCGGGGTGAACTTCTCACCGAAGCCGACGAACCGCTCGTCGCCGGGCGCGACGAAACTCTCGTGCCAGGCGACCCGGACGCCGTCGGTGGTGGAGTGGCCGAACGGGAGCGTGCGTTGCCGGCCACTGATGTCGACCGTGCCCGGATCCTGCTCCAGCAGCAGCGAGCCGTCGGGACGCAGGAACCGGATGTGCCACGGGTCGAGCCGGATCTCGGCGACCAGCGCGCCGGCGTCGATCCGCAGGTGCCGGTCGTCGACGGTGACGGTGGCCGGGTGGGTACGGGGGTGCACCAGCGGCATCAGTCGGGCCGACCGGCTGCGGGCCTGCGGATCCTCGGCCAGCCGTACCCGGATCACGCCGTCGCCGGCCGCGTCGACGCGCACCACCGCGGTCATCCCGTCGGCCAGCACCGCCTTGACGGTGGCGCCGTGTGCGTCGGTGCCGGCGACCTCGGCCCGGCTCACCACGGCCGGGCCACCCTCGCCGGGGGTGCGCACCGGCAGGTCGGGTGGGTCGGCGACGAAGGTCTCGTAGGGCACCAACGGCGGTCGGTACGGCATCAGCTCTCCTCAGCGGCGGGTCGCGGCGGTACCGACAGTTTCTTTAACTATCCAACGAACTGTCAACGACGATCGTAGATATGAGCGGGTGATGGGCTGTTGACATGGGTCTGGGTGATCCATAGTTTGGACGCATCCCCAACTAAACCGGCGGACTGGTGATGGTGATGTGGACCGACGGCCCGCTCTGCCACGGCGGCGACTACAACCCCGAGCAGTGGCCGGCGCAGGTCTGGTCCGAGGACGTCGCGTTGATGCGCCAGGCCGGGGTCAATCTCGTCACCGTGGGGGTGTTCGCCTGGTCCCGGCTCGAACCGGCACCCGGCCGGTACACCTTCGGCTGGCTCGACCAGGTGCTCGACCTGCTGCACGCCGCCGGCGTACGGGTCGCCCTGGCCACCCCCACCGCCTCGCCACCACCCTGGTTCTCCCTGGCCCACCCGGGCGCGCTGCCCGTCACCGCCGAGGGGGTCCGGCTGCACCACGGCAGCCGGGACACCTACTGCGCCGCCACCCCCGCGTACCGTGAGGCCGCGCTGCGGATCACCGCCGCCCTGGCCGACCGGTACGCCCACCACCCGGCGCTGGCCGGCTGGCACGTGCACAACGAGTACGGCACCATCTGCCACTGCGAGCACACCGCCCGGGCCTTCCGGCACTGGCTGGCCACCCGCCACGGTGAGCTGGCCGCCCTCAACGACGCCTGGGTCACCAGCTTCTGGAGCCAGCACTACTCCGACTGGGCGCAGATCAGCACCCCCCGGGCCACCCAGTACCTGGCCAACCCCGGCCAGTTGCTCGACTTCCGCCGCTTCTGGTCGGACACCCTGCTCGCCGCGTACACCGAGCAACGTGACCTGCTGCGGGCGGCGAACCCGGCGCTCACCATCACCACCAACTACGTGCTCGGGGACTGGGTGCCGGTCGACCACGCCCGCTGGGCCACCGAGGTCGACCTGGTAGCGGTCGACCACTACCCGTCCGCGGTCGACGGCGGCGCCGAGGAGCAGACCGCGCTGGTCGCCGACCTGGCCCGTGGTTGGGCCCGACACGCCGCCGCCCGCCGGCACCCCGGCCCATCGCCGGCCGACGGTGCGGCGGCGTGGCTGCTGATGGAGAGCGCACCCAACCAGATCCACACCGCCGGACGGATGCACACCAAGGAACCGGGGCGGATGCTGCGGCACAGCCTCGCCCACGTGGCCCGCGGCTCCCACGGCGCGATGTTCTTCCAGTGGCGGGCACCGGTCGGCGGCGCCGAGCGCTTCCACTCCGCCCTGGTGCCGCACGCCGGCCCGGACAGTCGGGTGTTCCGGGAGACCGTCGCCCTCGGCGTCGCGCTGCGGCAGCTCGGCGAGGTTCGTGGCCGCGTCGAGGCGGCCGTGGCGCTCGTGGTCGACGCGGCGAGCGGCTGGGCGTTGCGCCACCCGGGCCTGCCGTCGACCCTGCCGGACCACCACGACGAACTCGCCGCCGTGCACCGCGCACTGTGGCGCAGCGGGTACGCCTGCGACACCGTCACCCCGGGCGATCCGCTCGACGGTCACCGGCTGCTCGTCCTACCCGCCGTCTACCTGATCGACGACGCCACCGCCGACTGGCTGCACGACTACCTCCATGCTGGCGGGCATCTGCTGGTCACCTACCTCAGCGGCGTCGCCGACGAACACGCCCGGGTACGCCTCGGCGGCTACCCGGGCGCGCTCCGGGACCTGCTGGGCGTGTACGCCGAGGAGTTCCACCCCCTCGCCGCCGACGAGCACGTCCTGCTCGACGGCGGCGGCACCGGGCGGATCTGGGCCGAGACGCTGCGCCTGACCGGTGCCGACACCGTCGTCTCCTATGCCGGGGGCGTACTCGACGCGATGCCCGCCGTCACCCGGCACCGGACCGGCGCCGGCACCGCCTGGTACGTGTCCACCCGCCTCGACGACACCACCTACCGGCGGCTGCTCGGCACCGTCGCTCGGGCGGCCGGCGTCACCACTGTCTGCCCGGACGCCCCCGAGGGGGTCGAGGCGGTACGCCGCCGCGACGGCGAGGCGAGCTGGCTGTTCCTGCTCAACCACAGCGGTCACGAGCAGCGCGTGCCGGCACGCGGAGTGGAACTGCTGACGGCGACACCGGTCGACCGGGCGGTCACCCTGGCACCCGGCGGTGTCGCGGTGCTCCGCGAGCACCGGGGTTGATCCGTCGGCACCGACTGGCTAACCTCGCAGCTGCGCGTCGGGAACGCGCCGAGACTCGCCGGTAGGCTCGAAGCCACCCCCTCACACCACCTGTCGAGCGACGGACACCGAAGCTCAGTTCCGCCCGTGCGAGTCCGGGCGAGGAGTGAGGTGCCCCGTGAAGGACCTGCCCGACAACCCCAGCCTCGACCACCTGCGTCAACAGGCTAAGAACCTGCTCGCCGGCCTGCGCGACATCGACCCGGCCGCGACGCTGACCACCGCTCAGGCGCGGCTGGCCGAGCAGTACGGCTTTCCCACCTGGGCAGCGCTGAAGACCGAGGTCATCCGGATGCGCGGCCGGGCCGAGACCGCCGAGGCATCCCTGGCCCACGCGATCGCCGACAGCTACGGCCTCGGTGACGTCGTCGGTGAGATGCGCACCGTTGCCCGTGCCGACGACATGGGGCGTCGCTGGTCGCTGGTGACGGACCGGGGCCGCTGGGCGGTGCGGACGATGGACACCTGGCGGCCCATCGTCGACGCCGAGGCCGACGTGGCGTTGCAGCAGGCCGCCGCTACGGCCGGCATCCTGCTGCCCGCGCCCGTGCGCAGCCGTGCGGGCCGGATCGTGGAGACGATCGGCGGACACCGCTGGCGGGTCTACGAGGGGCTGCGTTCCGGGCCACCGCTGCTCGCCCCGGCCCGCTCGTCGGTCACCCGCGCCCTCGGCGGTGCCCTCGCCACGATCCACGGGCTGCGCCTGCCGGTCGATCGGGTCAGCCCGTGGCACGGCACCCGGTTGGCCACCGGGAGCTGGCCCGAACTCGCCACCGTCGCCGCGGCTCGCCAGGCCAGCTGGGCCGCGGCGCTCGGCGCCGCGGTCGGCACCCTGACGGACCTCGACGGCATCGGGCGGGACACCGGGACGCCGGAACCTGTGCTGTGCCACAACACCCTCGGTCCGGCGAGCACCCGGCTGGCCGCCGACGGCCGCCTCGTCGTCGTCGGCTGGGAACATGCCGGCGGTCAACCGCCGAGTTGGGAGCTGGCCAACGCGCTGCTGGACTGGGCCGTGGTCCCCGGTGGGTCGGTCAACGTGGCCGGCGCACGCGCGTTGCTCGACGGGTACCGCGCCACGGCGGGCACCCTGCCGCCGCTGGACCTGGCCGCGTTCCGTGGCGCGGTCACCAGCCTCGCCAACTACGTCTTCGGGCAGGTGGACGCCGCCCTGGAGGCAGCCGACGACGAGGAGCGGCGGTACGCCGACCGCAGTGTCGCGCACCTCCTGACGCACCTGCCCACCCGCGCGGTCCTGGAACAGCTGCTGGACGTGGCCACCGGGGCGGTACGCCGCTGACCGTGGACCGGGCAGCTCAGCCCGGTCCACGGCTGCGGTCGATGGCGGTGCGGACGGCGGGCTCAGCCGGTGGCGACGGCGGCGCGGGAACGGTCGGCGGCGATCCGCACCGCCAACGCCGCCAGCACCGTTCCCCGCAGCCTCCGCTGTAACCGCAGCCCCCGTGGCCGTCGGCTGAGGTAACCGGCGATGCCGCCGGCGGGGAGCAC
>NZ_JBAGKI010000124.1:0-5413 GCF_036689795.1 Micromonospora palythoicola
GGGTGGCCCTGAACGGGAAGTGTGTCCGGCGGTGTCCTACTCTCCCACACCCTCCCGGGTGCAGTACCATCGGCGCTGGAGGGCTTAGCTTCCGGGTTCGGAATGAGACCGGGCGTTTCCCCTCCGCCATGACCGCCGTAACCTTATCAACATGTCAAACAACACCGTTCACCGACACCATCCGTGTCAGGGGTGTGTGTTTGTTTGTTGTGAGTTACACAGTGGACGCGAGCGATCGTTGTAGTCAAGTCCTCGGCCTATTAGTACCGGTCAACTGAACCCGTTACCGGGCTTACATTTCCGGCCTATCAACCCAGTCGTCTAGCTGGGGGCCTTACCCACCCGAAGGTGGTGGGATACCTCATCTTGAAGCAGGCTTCCCGCTTAGATGCTTTCAGCGGTTATCCCTTCCGAACGTAGCTAACCAGCCGTGCCCCTGGCGGGACAACTGGCACACCAGAGGTTCGTCCGTCCCGGTCCTCTCGTACTAGGGACAGCCCTTCTCAAGTATCCTACGCGCACGGCGGATAGGGACCGAACTGTCTCACGACGTTCTAAACCCAGCTCGCGTACCGCTTTAATGGGCGAACAGCCCAACCCTTGGGACCTGCTACAGCCCCAGGATGCGACGAGCCGACATCGAGGTGCCAAACCATCCCGTCGATATGGACTCTTGGGGAAGATCAGCCTGTTATCCCCGGGGTACCTTTTATCCGTTGAGCGACACCGCTTCCACACGCAAGTGCCGGATCACTAGTCCCGACTTTCGTCCCTGCTCGACCCGTCAGTCTCACAGTCAAGCTCCCTTGTGCACTTGCACTCAACACCTGATTGCCAACCAGGCTGAGGGAACCTTTGGGCGCCTCCGTTACCCTTTAGGAGGCAACCGCCCCAGTTAAACTACCCACCAGACACTGTCCCTGAACCGGATAACGGTCCGAAGTTAGATACCCGAATCAACCAGAGTGGTATTTCAAGATTGCCTCCACCCATACTGGCGTATGGACTTCACCGGCTCCCACCTATCCTACACAAGCCGACTCAAATACCAATGTCAAGCTATAGTAAAGGTCCCGGGGTCTTTCCGTCCTGCCGCGCGTAACGAGCATCTTTACTCGTACTGCAATTTCGCCGGGCCTGTGGTTGAGACAGTGGGGAAGTCGTTACGCCATTCGTGCAGGTCGGAACTTACCCGACAAGGAATTTCGCTACCTTAGGATGGTTATAGTTACCACCGCCGTTTACTGGCGCTTAAGTTCTCCGCTTCGCCCCGAAGAGCTAACAGGTCCCCTTAACGTTCCAGCACCGGGCAGGCGTCAGTCCATATACATCGAATTACTTCTTCGCATGGACCTGTGTTTTTAGTAAACAGTCGCTTCCCCCTGCTCTCTGCGGCCATACAACGCTCCACCCGCGCGGGGCTTCACGTCTCCGGCCCCCCTTCTCCCTAAGTTACGGGGGCAATTTGCCGAGTTCCTTAACCACAGTTCGCCCGATCGCCTCGGTATTCTCTACCTGACCACCTGTGTCGGTTTGGGGTACGGGCCGCTCGGAACTCGCTAGAGGCTTTTCTCGGCAGCATAGGATCACTGACTTCACCTGAATCGGCTCGGCATCACGTCTCAGCCACATGACGTGCGGATTTGCCTACACGTCGGCCTACACGCTTACCCCGGCACAACCACCGGCCGGGCTCAGCTACCTTCCTGCGTCACCCCATCGCTTGACTACTACCCGCCAGGTTCCCACGCTCCCCACCATTGACCCGAAGGTCGCCGGCAGTTCGGGTGGTTAGCACAACGAGGTTCATCAGGGACGCTCCTTCGCGGGTACGGGAATATCAACCCGTTGTCCATCGACTACGCCTCTCGGCCTCGCCTTAGGTCCCGACTCACCCAGGGCGGATTAACCTGGCCCTGGAACCCTTGGTCATCCGGCGGAAGGGTTTCTCACCCTTCTTTCGCTACTCATGCCTGCATTCTCACTCGTGCCGCGTCCACAACTGGGTCACCCCGCTGCTTCACCCCCGGCACGACGCTCCCCTACCCACCCACACACCTGCACACCACCCCCGAAGAAGTGATGCGAAGTCATTGTGTGAGTGCCACAGCTTCGGCGGTGTGCTTGAGCCCCGCTACATTGTCGGCGCGGAACCACTTGACCAGTGAGCTATTACGCACTCTTTAAAGGGTGGCTGCTTCTAAGCCAACCTCCTGGTTGTCTATGCGACCCCACATCCTTTTCCACTTAGCACACGCTTAGGGGCCTTAGCTGGTGATCTGGGCTGTTTCCCTCTCGACTACGAAGCTTATCCCCCGCAGTCTCACTGCCGCGCTCTCACTTACCGGCATTCGGAGTTTGGCTGATTTCGGTAAGCTTGTAGGCCCCCTAGACCATCCAGTGCTCTACCTCCGGCAAGAAACACACGACGCTGCACCTAAATGCATTTCGGGGAGAACCAGCTATCACGGAGTTTGATTGGCCTTTCACCCCTAACCACAGGTCATCCCCCAACTTTTCAACGTTGGTGGGTTCGGCCCTCCACACGGTCTTACCCGCGCTTCAGCCTGCCCATGGCTAGATCACTCCGCTTCGGGTCTAGAACATGCGACTCGCTCGCCCTCTTCAGACTCGCTTTCGCTACGGCTCCCCCACACGGGTTAACCTCGCCACATGCCACTAACTCGCAGGCTCATTCTTCAAAAGGCACGCCGTCACCCCGCAAGGCTCCGACGGATTGTAGGCGAACGGTTTCAGGTACTATTTCACTCCCCTCCCGGGGTACTTTTCACCATTCCCTCACGGTACTCGTCCGCTATCGGTCACCAGGAAGTATTTAGGCTTACCAGGTGGTCCTGGCAGATTCACGGCAGATTTCAGGAGTCCGCCGCTACTCGGGAACACCCACAGAAGACCAGCTGCTTTAACCTACCGGACTATCACCGTCTACGGTCAGCCTTTCCAGACCATTCAGCTAACAACTGGCTTTATAACTCCTTTGGTGGTTGTCAGCCCACCACATGAGGTCCCACAACCCCGACCACGCAACCCCTGACAGGTATCACACGCAACCGGTTTAGCCTCAATCCGCTTTCGCTCGCCACTACTCACGGAATCACTATTGTTTTCTCTTCCTACGGGTACTGAGATGTTTCACTTCCCCGCGTTCCCTCCACACACCCTATGAGTTCAGGTGCAGGTGACATCACATGACTGATGCCGGGTTACCCCATTCGGACACCCTGGGATCACAGCTCGGTTGACAGCTCCCCCAGGCCTATCGCGGCCTCCCACGTCCTTCATCGGCTCCTGGTGCCAAGGCATCCACCGTCCGCCCTTGACAACTTGACCACAAAGATGCTCGCGTCCACTGTGCAATTCTCAACAAACAACCAACCCACAACCCACCACCCCGCACCAGCAACACCACCCCACAACAAGGGCAACACCCGGTATGCGAGGCCAGGCCATGCCTGGCAGCCGGCGACCATCCCCACCACGGGAACGCCACTCACAGCCTCTGAAAGCTCAACCACCACGGGTTGTTCCTTCAGGACCCAACAGGGTGCTCTACATCCCTCCCCAGCCGCACCACAGCAACCGTTCCCACCAACCCGAAAGCCGGCTGTACTAAGCGCCCTGACCGTTGCCGAGGAAAAACTCGCCAGTGTCTCCGCCAATGAGCACCCCGACCCGACATTCGCGGACCGCGGGCTCCATACCCGCCTTCGCGGGATGGTGCTCCTTAGAAAGGAGGTGATCCAGCCGCACCTTCCGGTACGGCTACCTTGTTACGACTTCGTCCCAATCGCCAGCCCCACCTTCGACGGCTCCCTCCACAAGGGTTGGGCCACCGGCTTCGGGTGTTGCCGACTTTCGTGACGTGACGGGCGGTGTGTACAAGGCCCGGGAACGTATTCACCGCAGCGTTGCTGATCTGCGATTACTAGCGACTCCGACTTCACGGGGTCGAGTTGCAGACCCCGATCCGAACTGAGACCGGCTTTTTGGGATTCGCTCCACCTCACGGTATCGCAGCCCATTGTACCGGCCATTGTAGCATGCGTGAAGCCCTGGACATAAGGGGCATGATGACTTGACGTCATCCCCACCTTCCTCCGAGTTGACCCCGGCAGTCTCCCATGAGTCCCCAACCGAATTGCTGGCAACATGGGACGAGGGTTGCGCTCGTTGCGGGACTTAACCCAACATCTCACGACACGAGCTGACGACAGCCATGCACCACCTGTCACCGGCCCCGAAGGACCCCACATCTCTGTGAGATTTCCGGCGATGTCAAACCCAGGTAAGGTTCTTCGCGTTGCATCGAATTAATCCGCATGCTCCGCCGCTTGTGCGGGCCCCCGTCAATTCCTTTGAGTTTTAGCCTTGCGGCCGTACTCCCCAGGCGGGGCGCTTAATGCGTTAGCTGCGGCACAGAGAACCGGAGAGGCCCCCCACACCTAGCGCCCAACGTTTACAGCGTGGACTACCAGGGTATCTAATCCTGTTCGCTCCCCACGCTTTCGCTCCTCAGCGTCAGTATCGGCCCAGAGACCCGCCTTCGCCACCGGTGTTCCTCCTGATATCTGCGCATTTCACCGCTACACCAGGAATTCCAGTCTCCCCTACCGAACTCTAGCCTGCCCGTATCGACTGCAGGCCCGCAGTTGAGCCACGGGTTTTCACAGTCGACGCGACAAGCCGCCTACGAGCTCTTTACGCCCAATAAATCCGGACAACGCTCGCGCCCTACGTCTTACCGCGGCTGCTGGCACGTAGTTGGCCGGCGCTTCTTCTGCAGGTACCGTCACTCGCGCTTCGTCCCTGCTGAAAGAGGTTTACAACCCGAAGGCCGTCATCCCTCACGCGGCGTCGCTGCATCAGGCTTCCGCCCATTGTGCAATATTCCCCACTGCTGCCTCCCGTAGGAGTCTGGGCCGTGTCTCAGTCCCAGTGTGGCCGGTCGCCCTCTCAGGCCGGCTACCCGTCGTCGCCTTGGTAGGCCATCACCCCACCAACAAGCTGATAGGCCGCGAGCCCATCCCAAGCCGAAAAACTTTCCACCACCAGCCATGCGGCCAGCAGTGAATATTCGGTATTAGCCCCGGTTTCCCGGGGTTATCCCAAAGCCTAGGGCAGGTTGCTCACGTGTTACTCACCCGTTCGCCGCTCGAGTACCCCGAAGGGCCTTTCCGCTCGACTTGCATGTGTTAAGCACGCCGCCAGCGTTCGTCCTGAGCCAGGATCAAACTCTCCAACAAAAACCTGGAAAATCCATCCCAGCAACAAACCAAATTGTTGCCAAAGGAATCCAAACCAACCAGAAAAACTGGCCAGCCCGGGAATCAAACAAACTTGGCACTGGCTTATCAAGCACCCTGTTGAGTTCTCAAAGAACAACCACACACCA
>NZ_JBAGKI010000125.1:0-5344 GCF_036689795.1 Micromonospora palythoicola
ACACGGGTGGAGGGCGGGGTGGTCGGGTCAGGGGGTGAGGGTTCGGGTGCTGAGGGTCCAGAGGTGGTGGGCGGATTCGGGGTCTAGGGCGTAGGGGGCTACGCCGGTGCGGGTGCCGGGTTGGTGCGGGGCGGCCTGCTGGCAGTCCTCGAAGTAGCGGCCGCCGACGCCGTCGAGCAGGGGCGAGGTGGCGACCAGGACCGAGGTGGCGGCACCCTGCTCCGGGGTCTTCCAGGATGCCGTGGCCGGGCCGCTCTGGGCGCGCATCCGGGCCAGTTCCTCCTCGGTCACGTAGCGCTGGAGGTTGGTGCGGATCGCGCCGGGGTGCAGGGCGTTGGCCAGGATGCCGTCGTCCGCCCAGCGCCGGCTCGCCTCGACGGCGAAGAGGACGTTCGCGGTCTTGGACTGTCCGTACGCGGCCCACGGCTCGTAGGGCCGACGCTCGAAGTTGATGTCGTCGAAGACGACCGGCGAGCGCAGGTGTGCCGCCGAGCTGACCGAGACGATCCGGGCACCCTGCGCGGCGGCGAGGGCCGGGTGCAGGCCGGTGGCGAGCGCGAAGTGCCCGAGGTGGTTGGTGGCGAACTGCATCTCCCAGCCCTGCAGGGTACGCATCTCGGGCGAGGCCATGATGCCGGCGTTGTCGACCAGGATGTGCAGTGGGCCGTCCCAGTTCGCCACGAAGGCCGCCACCGAGGCCGGGTCGGCCAGATCGAGCGGGGCCACGGCGACCCGGTCGTTGCCGGTCGTACCGATGATCTCCGACGCCGCTCGCTCCCCCTGCTCGGGCTTGCGGACGGCGAGGGTGACGTCGGCACCGGCGGACGCGAGCGCCCGGGCGGTCTCCACACCGATGCCCGACCCGCCGCCGGTCACGACGGCTCGACGACCGGTGAGGTCGATGCCCGCGACGACCTCCAGCGCGGTGGACTCGGCGGTGAACGGGGTGCTGACAGGTGTGCCGATGGTCATGATCCATCCTTGTCTCAGGTGTGCGGCGATTCTGTCCGCCACTACGATGAGAAGCGGAGGCTCCTCCGTTACCGCCAGGCTAACCGGAGGATCCTCCGTTTGCCAACCGGGCGGAGGCCGACTGTCAGGAGGAAATGTGCCGGAGCAGCCATCCCGACCGTTGCGCGCCGACGCGCTGCGCAACCGCCGACGGTTGCTGGAGGCGGCCGTCCGGGCGTTTTCCCGGTCCGGTGCGGAGGTAACGCTGGAGCAGATCGCCCGCGACGCCGGAGTGGGCATCGGCACGCTCTACCGGCACTTCCCCACCCGGGAGGCGTTGGTCGAGGCCGCCTACCGCAACGAGTTGGAGCGGCTCTGCGACTCGGCCGCGGAATTGCTCGACCAACTGACGCCGGAGGCGGCGATCCGGGCCTGGATGGACCGCTTCATCGACTACCTCGCCACCAAGCGGGAGATGGCCGACGCGCTGCGCCTGGTGATCGCCGCCGGCACCAACCCGTTCGCGCAGAGCCGGGACCGGCTGCTCGCCGCCCTGGACCGACTGCTGGCGGCGGGCGCGGCGGCCGGCACCGTCCGATCGGACGTGGACCCCGGTGACGTCCTCGCCGGGCTCAGCGGAGTCTCGCTCGCCGCCGGCGGCCGGGAACAGCGCGACCAGGCCCGCCGCCTGCTCGACCTGCTGATGGACGGCCTGCGGTACCGCCGGCCGGACTGATCGGAAACGGGCATACGCCCAGGTCGGCGCTGCCAGACTCAGCCCGTGGGCGACGTGGGCTGGCGGGGGCGGCTCGGGCCGGCCGTCGGCATCGCGCCCGGCGCCCGGGTCGACAAGTTCGAGATCTTCTTCGACCTGGTCTTCGTCTTCTCGTTCTTCATCATCACCCGGGCCACCGCCGCCAACATCAACGGCCGCCAGCTGCTGCACGCCGCACTCGTACTGGCCGTGCTCTGGTGGTGCTGGGTGGTGCACACGGTGGTGGCCACCCGCATCCGCATCGGCGAGGGCTTCGTACCGGTGCTGATGGTCGTCGGGATGGCCGCGCTGTTCTGCTTCGCCCTGTCCCTGCCGCAGGCGTTCATGGACCACAAGGAGGAGGCGGGTCCGGTCGTGGTCGCGGTCAGCTACGTGGTCATCCGGGCCATCCACCTGATCCTGTTTCTGCACGTCGTGCGCGACAACCCGACAGAGCGCCGGCAACTGCTCCGGTACGCCCCCGAGCTGGCGCTGAGCACCGCGCTGCTGCTGGTGGCCGCCCTGCTACCCACCCACATCGCCGATGCCGGGACCGCCGCGCTCGTCCGCGACGCACTCTGGGTGAGCGTGGTGCTGCTCCAGTACGGCACTGGTCTGCTGGCGCGCACCTGGGGCTGGCAGGTGACCTCGGCGGAGCACTGGACCGAACGGTACGACCTGATCCTGATCATCGCGCTCGGTGAGTCGGTGATCTCCGTCGGTGTCGGCAGCAACCTGCTCGGCCAGGCGCCGACCTGGCCCGGGGTGACCGCCGCGGTGCTCGGCATCTTCTTCACCGCCGCCCTGTGGTGGGTGCACTACGACCTGATCGGCCCGGCCGCCCGGATCGCCCTGCACGCCACCCTCGGCCCCGCCCGGGTGCTGATGGCCCGCGACGCCTACGCCTACCTCTACCTGCCGATGATCGCCGGGATCATCCTGTTCGCCCTCGGCGCCGAGGGCATCGTGCACGACGTCGCCGAACCCGGCGTACCGGTCACCGAGCCGGCCCACGGGGCGAACGTGCCGATGCTGTTCGGCGGGGTGTTCCTCTACCTGCTCGGCAACATGGCCTTCCAGCTCCGCACCCTGCACACGCTGAGCTGGACCCGGGTCGCCACCCTGGTCGTCCTGCTCGCCGCCATTCCGGTCGCCATGCCGATGCCCGGGCTGGTCGCCCTCGGCCTGCTCACCGCGATCTGCGTCGGCCTGGTCTTCGCCGAGGTCGTCTTCATGTCCGAGGCCCGGCACACGCTGCGCGCGGTGGTCTTCGAGGAGCGGACCGCCCACGAGACCCACGAGGCCGCCTACCGCGCCCGCTGGCACGGCCAACCCCCCGGCACGACCTGATGTGAAAGGATCAGGTTGTAGCACTTTGTAGCACCCCCGCCTAGCATGTGGCTGTGGCAGAGCACGCGCACCGGGAAATCACCCAACGAGAGTTGCGCAACGAGTCCGGCTCGATCATGCGCGGTGTGGAGCGGGGTGAATCCTTCATCATCACGCGCAACGGCACGCCGATCGGCAAGTTGATCCCGCTCCGGCGACGCACCTACGTGCCACGCGCCGAGGTGATGGCCGCCTTCGCCACCGCGCCCACCCTCGATGCGGGGCGGTTCCGCCGAGACCTCGACTCGGCAGTCGACCAGGACCTGTCCGACCGTGAGTGGTGACTCGCCCGCCGACCGTGGGCTGATCGACACGGAAATCGTCATTCACCTGGGTGCCCTCGACCCTCAGGAATTACCCGAGGAGATGGTGATCAGCGCTGTCACGCTCGCCGAGCTCTCTGCCGGTCCACACCACACCGACGACCCCGCCGAGCGGGCGCGACGGACAAGCGTCCTGCAACACACCGAGGCCACGTTCGACCCACTACCCTTCGACGCCGAGGCAGCGCGCGCCTTCGGTCTGATCACCGGCGCGGTCCTGGTTGCCGGTCGCACCACTCGTCGCCGCATCGCCGACCTGATGATCGCCTCGGTGGCCCACGCCAACCGGTTACCGCTCTACACGACCAATCCGAGCGACTTCACCGGTCTGGTGGACCTGGTCAGCATCAGACCCGTACGCCGCCCCTGACGAAAGCTGTGCGGCTGCCGACCGCCCGACGTTCGATCGCGTTGCCGGCTGGGCGCTGATCCGACGAATGGTCGCCGAGTTGGAGCGGATGCTCGCCGACAGTGGTGTCGGTGCCGCCGACGACATCGAGCCCGCCCGGCGATCAGCCGACGGGCTGTGGCTTTTCGCGGGCCGGAGTCGTTTGTTCACCCCAGCCGACGTGGACCGCATCGACGCGATCCTCACCTCCGTACGCGCCACCGCCACCCCCACTCACGAGGTCGCGTGAGTGCGCTTGACTTCGAGTGCGCTCCAAGCGCGACGCTTGGCCGCATGACGACGACACGGAAACTGGGTCGCAGCGGGATCGAGGTCAGCGCCATCGGCATGGGCTGCTGGGCGATCGGCGGACCGCTGTGGGGTGACTACCGGCAGCCGCTGGGCTGGGGTGAGGTGGACGACGAGGAGTCGGTGCGGGCCGTGCACGCGGCGATCGAGCACGGGGTGACCTTCTTCGACACGGCCAGCAACTACGGGGCCGGGCACAGCGAGCGGGTGCTCGGCCGGGCGCTCGCCGGCCGTCGCGACCAGGTGGTGATCGCCACCAAGTTCGGCTACACCGCCGAGGAGGCGACCCGCCGGGCCACCGGCGAGGACCACCGTCCCGAGTACGCGGTGGCCAGCCTGGAGGCGTCGCTGCGCCGCCTCGGCACCGATCACGTCGACCTGTTGCAACTGCACCTGAACGACCTGGCACCGGCGCTCGCGCTCGACCTGGTCGACACGCTGGAGAGCATGGTCACCCAGGGCAAGATCCGGGCGTACGGGTGGAGCACCGACCACCCCGCCTCGGCCGCCGCCTTCGCCCCGGCCGCCCCGCACTGCACGGCGATCCAACACGACCAGTCCGTGCTGCGGGACAACGCCGACATGCTCGCGGTCTGCGACACGTACGACCTGGCCAGCATCAACCGGGGGCCGCTGGCGATGGGGCTGCTCACCGCCGCCACCCGGTCGCTGGGCGACGACGACGTGCGGGGGCGGGCACCGGAGTGGTTGCCCTGGTTCACCGACGGCCGGCCGGCACCGCAGTGGGCGCAGCGGGTGGCTCGGGTACGCGAGGCGCTCACCGTCGACGGCCGTACCCTCGCCCAGGGCGCGCTCGGCTGGCTGCTGGCGCGCAGTCCGCGTACGGTGCCGATTCCCGGGTTCCGCACGGTGGCCCAGGTGGAGGAGAACACCCGGGTGCTCACCCTCGGGCCGCTGCCCGCCGACGCCTACGACGAGGTGGAGCGGCACCTGTCGGCGCTTCGCTCGAACGGGGCCGTCACGCCGGCGTGACCGACTCGACCGGGCCGGGTCGTCGCGCGTACCCGAAGATGGAGGGCATGCGGATCCTCATGGCCGGCGCGTCCGGCTTCCTCGGCACCCGGCTGGTCGACCTGCTCGTGGCCGACGGGCACCAGGTGACCCGGCTGGTACGACGCCCGCCGCGGGGCGGCCCCCCCCGCCCGGGGGGGGGAGGGGGGGGGCCGGGGGGGCCCGCCGGGGGCGGGCCGGGGCGCGCCCCGGTGCACC
>NZ_JBAGKI010000126.1:0-5207 GCF_036689795.1 Micromonospora palythoicola
TTAATGGCCAGACTTCACTGGATCACGGATCGGTACACGCACGCGACAGTCCCGTCCAGCCTGCCCACAGCGCAACGAGCGCCGGCCCGCACCTCGGACAGCGGTGCGGGCCGGCGGATGTGGGTCGGCGAGCCGGGCCACCTACCCGGGCGTGAGCCGGAAGTAGTCGAACGCGGCCGTCTTCGAGGCGGTCTGGTTGGCGCCGAGAGTGAACAGGCCCACCCTCGGGGTCGTCCCGACCGCGGTGCTCGTCAACGTTTGCAGGGTCGTCCACGTCGTGCCGTCGGCCGAGTACGCGGCGGTGAAGGTGTTTCCGCTGCGCGCCAGCCGTAGGTGCCAGATGCCCTGGGTCAGGCCGGTCGCCTGGGGCTGCGTACTCTGCACCACCCCGCCGACCTCGCTGCGGAACTCGATCCGCCGAGAGACCGTCTGACCGGCGGCGTTGTCGGTCACGTAGTCGAACTTCAGGTAGTTGTCGTCGTCGGCGTACACCAGCAGGCCGGCCTGCTGGTACTGCTCGTTGAACAGGCTGCCGTCGACCCGGGTCTGCATGGTCCAGTTCCCGGCCGGGCTGTTCTGGAGGATGAAGTTCGTCGGCCCGGTGTTGCCGGTGCCGTAGATGTCACCGTTCGGCACGTCGATGCGCAGCGCGCCGTCGGTCACCCGGTACCGGGTCGAGTCCTCCCGCACGACGGCGTTCCACCGGCACTTCTCCAGGCTGGTGCCGGTGAACTCGTCCGACGGCGTGACGACACCCGTGGTGGCGTCCGGGGTGATCCGGAACCAGTCGAACTGCGCGTTCACCACCGGCGCGGTGGTGCCGCCGTTGAGCGCGAAGAGACCGATCCGGGGGTTGCTGATCCCGGCCAGCGCGGCGGACCGACCGACCGCGGTGAAGGTCTGCCCGTCCGTCGAGTAGGCGGCGGTCAGGTTCGTCCCGTCGCTGGTCAGTCGCAGATGGATGGTGTCACCGGTGGGCGCCGCGGTGGAGTCCGCGCTCTCGTTGCGCGGGGTGCCGGCGGTCTCCCGGAGGAACTCGACCTTCCGGTTGCCACCGTAGACCAGGTCCAGCTTGGCGTAGTTGTCGTCGTCGCCGTAGACGAGCAGACCGGCCTGCTGGTAGTCGGCCCGGGCCGCCACGGTGACCCGGGTGGTCGCCTGCCAGGCACCGCTGGGTGCGGGCTGGAGCACCAGGTTGGTGGCGTCGTTGCGGGTGCCGTACAGGTCACCCGCCGCGGTGGGCAGCCGCAGTGAACCGTCGGCGAGGGAGTACGACTCGGTCCCGCGCACCACGCCCGTCCACCGCTGGCGATCCAGCGAGCTGCCGGTGAACTCGTCGGACCGCTGTGCTCCCGGCTCGGCCTGGCAGGGGTTGCCTGCCCCGTCGACCCGGACCGGCACGCTGGCCTGCCCGCGCGCACCCCGGCTGTCGGTGACCGTCAGGGTGGCGGTGTAGCTGCCCGGCGTGGTGTAGGTGTGGCTGGCGTTGAGCGTGCTCGCGGTCGCACCGTCGCCGAAGTCCCAGGCGTACGTCAGGGGGGTGTCCCCGTCCGGGTCGGTGGCCGTACCGGTGAAGGTCACCGCCAACGGCCCGGTCCCGCTGGTCGGGGTGGCCGAGGCGGTGACCGTCGGCGGGGCGTTGCCGCTCACCCCGGGGCCGACGAAGTCCATCCAGTTGACGTTGAACAGGGTGCCGGAGCCGCCGTTCGGATCCCGGGCGACGAAGTACAACGCGCCCTCCGCCGCGGCGCCGTTGGGTATCTGCGCGGTGACGTCGGTGTACGTCTGCCACCCTCCGGTGCCGGTCACGGCGGCGGTGGTGATCAGTGGTCCGTCCGCGGCTGCGGCGCGTACCTCGATCCGGCCACCGGAGGTGGCCGAGGCGACCCGGAACCGGATCGAGGTGAGGCCGGTCAGGCTGGCCGGACTGACCGACCACCAGTCGCCGTCCTCGATGAAGCCGATGTTCTGTCCACCGCCGGCGGTGTCACCGGTGGTCTCCCGCTCCACCCCGGCGGTGCCGCCCCCGGTGGCCCCCGCCACCCGTCCGGTGGCGGAGAAGTACTCGGCCTCCTTGCGCTTGGGCTGGAGGACCACCAGCGCCCGGCCGGTCTGCGGCTCGGCCCCGTCGGCTCCGCCCTGGTCGGTGTAGCTCGCCTCCAGCACGGTGAAGACGTTCGCCTCCGCCCCGTGGCCGTCGGCGAGCTGGGTCTGCACCGTGCCGGTGCAGCCGGTGTGCCGCTCCAGCGGGTGCGCGTGCTCGTCGTGGCCGAGCAGGACCTGGAGTTCGACCTCGTCGCAGTCGATCGTCCCGTCCTCCGGGTCGGTGACCTTGATGGTGTAGGCGACCTGGTCACCCCAGCCGAAGAAGCCACCGTCCGGCGGGAACTCGATGGTCACGGTCGGTGCCGTGTTGCCGACGGTGATCGGCACGTTCGCCACCGCGCTCCGCCCCGCCGGGTTGGTCACCCGCAGTTGCGCGGTGTAGCTGCCGGACTGGGCGTACGTGTGGGTCGGGTTGGCCTGGGTGGAGGTGCCGCCGTCGCCGAACGTCCAGGCGTAGGTGAGTGCTCCGCCGTCGGGGTCGCGTGAGCCGGCGCTGGAGAAGGTGACGGCCAGCGGTGGCGCTCCGGAGGTGGGGTTCGCCGAGGCGACCGCGATCGGGGCGCGGGCACCGGCGGTGTAGTCGATGCGGTAGACGCCGGAGTTGTCGTTGTTGCCGCCGAAGCCGCTGCCCCACTCGATCAGGTACAGCGCGCCGTCGGGGCCGAACTCGAAGTCCATCGGCCGGACGAAGGTCATCTGGTCGAGGATCCGGTTGATGTCGACGAGGGACTTGCCGTCCCGGGTGACCTGCATGGTGTACATCCGCGACTGGTTCCACTCGCCGAACATGGCCTTGCCGTCGAAGTACGCCGGCCACTGGCGGCGCGACGAGATGGTCGGGTCGAACCGGTAGACCGGGCCGGCCATCGGCGCTCCGCCGCCGCCGATCTCCGGGAAACGGCTGTTGCCGCCGTAGCCGTAGTCGACCGTGGCCGGGATGGCCGCCGGCAGGTTGGTCAGACCGGTGTTGTTGGGGGAGTTGTTCACCGGCGCGGAGCAGTTGAACTTCGCCCCGCTCGGACCGGACGGGAACTGGTAGTCGTTGTACGCCTGGTTGTTGCCGTGGCAGTACGGCCAGCCGAAGTTGCCGGGCCGGTCGACGATGTTCCACTCCACCAGGCCCTCCGGGCCCCGGTTCGCGTTCGTGGTGGTGGCGTCCGGGCCGTAGTCGGCGACGTAGAGCACGTTGGTGACCGGGTCGATGCCGATCCGGAACGGGTTGCGCAGACCCATCGCGTAGATCTCCGGTCGGGTCCGCGCGGTGCCCGGCGCGAAGAGGTTGCCGGCCGGGATGGTGTACGTGCCGTCGGCCTGCGGCCGGATCCGGAGCACCTTGCCACGCAGGTCGTTGGTGTTGCCGGCGGTGCGCTGCGAGTCGTAGTCCGCCCGGCCGGAGCGCTCGTCCAGCGGGCTGTAGCCACCGGATTCGAAGGGGTTGGTGTTGTCCCCGGTGGCCAGGTACAGGTTGCCGGCCGAGTCGAAGGTCATCGTCCCGCCCATGTGGCAGCAGGTGTTGCGCTGCGTGGGCACCTCCAGAACGACCCGCTCGCTGGACGGGTTGATCGTGTCACCGGTGACGGTGAACCGGGACAGGTTGTTGCGGGAACCGCCCGCGCTGGGGGCGTAGTAGAGCCAGACCCACCCGTTGCTGGCGAAGTTGGGGTCGAGGCGGATGCCCAGCAGGCCGTCCTCGTTGCCGGCGAAGACGCTCAGCCGCAGCGCGGTGACGGTCTGGCCGGTGTCCGGCTTGATGATCTGCACCCGACCGTCGCGTTCGATGTAGAAGACCCGGCCGTCGGGCGCGATGTCCAGCTCCATCGGGTTGCTGGTGTTGCTGTCCAGCGTCACCTTCTCGAAGCTGGCGGCCCGGCCGGCACCGCAGTCGGCGTGCACCACCCCGGCCGCGGTCTGGATGCCGCCGAGCAGGTGTTGCCGGAACTGGGCGTTGGTGAAGGACTCCTGGGTGTGCCCGCCACCGGTGTACCAGGAACGTCCGCCGTCGAAGTTCTGGCACCAGGCGATCGGGTGGTCCTGCCCCATCGCTCCGCTGCCCGGGCTGTAGCTGCGCTCGTCGAGCGAGGCCAGCACCTGCACCTGGCGGGCGCGGGGGTTGGTGCGGAAGTTGTACCACTCGTCGAACCGGGACCACCGCTCCGGCAGGTGCCGGGTCGACTCGTGGGTGGTGTCCTCGACCTTCACCGTGGCCGTCTGGTTGGCCGGGTGGCTGTTGAAGTAGGCACCGACGAGTTGGCCGTACCAGGCCCAGTCGTACTCGGTGTCGGACGCCGCGTGCACGCCGACGTATCCGCCACCGGCGCGGATGTAGCGCTCGAAGGCCGCCTGCTGACTGGTGTTGAGCACGTCGCCGGTGGTGGACAACCAGATGACCGCCTTGAACCTGGCGAGGTTGGTGTCGGTGAAGGCGGCGCTGTCCTCGGTGGTGGTGACGGTGAACCCGTTCGCCGTGCCGAGTTGCTGGATCGCGCTGATGCCGGCCGGGATCGAGTCGTGCCGGAATCCGGCGGTCTTGGAGAAGACCAGGACGGAGTAGGGCTCCGCCGCCGCGGCTACCGGCGCGGCAGCCTGGGCGGCGGCCGGGCCGGCGACCGGGGCCGGCGCGGCGGTCAGGATGAGTACGAAGGCGAGTAGCGCCACGGTCACTGCGGCGAGCGGAGCTCGCCGCCGACTGGGTCGGGGCACGAGGATCTCCTCTGTCCGTGGGACGGTTCGGAGTGGACGGCGATGTCACTCCCGTCGGTCCGACCGCCCATACCTGACGAACGAGGTCTGGGTGCCGACTCAGCCGATCCGATCACTCAATTTGCATCAGTGAATCTAGTTTCGAGCAAGGTGGAGACTTGTAACGTTTTGGTAACGGGACCATTTTCTATTGGTGTGAGTCGCTGTATATCCGGCCTTTCTCCGGCCGCCGTGCTGCCGCGAGTCCGTTCAGCAGGCCGTGGCGGAGTCGGCATGACCGGGTGGCCCGCGCCGCCCCCCGCGGCGCGGGGCGGGGGTTGCGGGGCCCGCGAAACCAACGTACGGGACCCCCAACCCACCCACCGGAGCCCCGGGTTCCCGGCGGGGAGGGGGGGGGTCTG
>NZ_JBAGKI010000127.1:0-5065 GCF_036689795.1 Micromonospora palythoicola
CAGGCGGGCGATGGCCGCGATGGTCACTGTCCGGTTGTCGTTGGCAGCCATGCGCCCTCCCTACTTCGCTCATCCCTCGACGCTGCCGGCGGGATCGCCGACGAGCTGACGGACGGCGGCGGCGCGGTGCCCGAGCGCCGACGACGCCCGTTACTGCTTCTTGGCCACCCTGGTGATGTCCTTGACGATCTGGTCCGGCCGCTTGGTGCCCGCGATCAGCTGCGCCACGCTCTCGTTGACCTGCGCGCCCACCGCCGGTGGGTACGCCTGGTCGAGGTAGAGCTGGAAGCCGGTCGCGATGCCGAGGTTCGCCGCCACGACCTGGTTGTTCAGATCCTTGATCCCGCCGGCCGCGGCCTGGTTGGTGGGCAGCACCGCACCGGTCTGCGCGGCCCGGCGCTGGTTCCTCGCCTGCAGCAGCGTCCGGAGGAAGTCCACGGTGGCGGGCGGCGCGTCGCGGCCGACCACGAAGCCGTTGCCGCCGCCGAACGCGTCGGTGGCCGAGCCCTTGCCGTCCTCGACCGCCGGGAACGGGAAGAAGGCGAGTCGGTCACCGAGGCCACGCTTGCTGGTCGAGGAGGACGCCTGCACCGACGGTGCCCACTGGCCCATCAGCTCCATGGCGGCCTCCTCGTTGCCCATCGTCGCGGCCTGTCCGGTCTCGGACCCGTACTCCGCGCGCAGGTAGCCCTGCTGGAACGGCTGCATGTCGACGAGTTCGCGGAGGCGTTCGCCGGCGGCGACGAAGACCGGGGTGTCGAAGTTACGGTCCTCGGCCGCCTGCCGCAGCGCCTCGAGACCGCCGATCCGCATCGCCAGGTACGCCCAGTAGTAGTGCCCGGGCCACTTGTCCTTGCCGCCGAGCGCGATCGGGGCGATGTTGACGGCCTTGAGCTTGTTGACCACCTGCAGCAGTTCGCTCCAGGTCTTCGGCGGCGTCTCGATGCCGGCCTTGGCGAAGTGGTCCCGGTTGTACCAGAAGCCGACCATGCCGATGTCGAACGGAATGCCGTAGATCTTGTCGTTCACCGTGTACGGCTGCAACGAGGCGGGCAGCAGTTGCCCGATCCAGCCCTGGACCTCGCTGGTGATGTCCTTGACCAGGCCGGCCTCCACCTGCTGCTGCAGTGCGCCGCCACCCCACGACTGGAACAGGTCCGGCGGCAGCGCGGCCTCGACCGCGCCGTTCAACTTGGTCTTGAATGCCTCGACCTCGAGCGGCTGCACGTCGATCGTGACGTGGGTGTGTGCGCCCTCGTACTGCCGGGCCAGATCAGCCCAGACGCTGAGCATCGGCTCGGCGTCCTGGACGTGCCACCATCTGATCTTCTGCGGGCTCGCGGAAGCGCCGCTGTCCCCATCCCCGCAGGCGCCGAGCAGGAGCGCGCCGGCGCCCGCGCCGGCCAGCCCCAGCAGCGACCGGCGGGTGAGGTGCGATGTCATGGTTAATCCCTTCGGGAGGCGTAGTAACGCGGAGGGAACACCACCGCGATCAGCGGCGGCCATGAAAGCGGGATCGCAAGTTTCGCTTCGATACCGATATTTTCGACGTGATGGCCGGCACGTTACGACGGCTTTGCGTCGCCGGTCAAGGGGGTGTCGCGAGCGGACGCCAGCCGATACCGTGAGCGCCATCCCGGTATTTCCGGAGTATTTCCGGGAGGAAACCGGGATCGTGACCTGAAGGAGTCGAACATGTCGACCGAGATCGCAGACGTCGCCATCGTCCGGTCGATCCGCAACCCCGTTCTGACCGGCTTTCATCCGGATCCGTCCATCCTGCGGGTCGACGACGACTACTATCTGGCGACCTCGACCTTCGAGTGGTATCCCGGGGTCCGGGTGCACCACTCGAGAGACCTCGTCCACTGGCGGGAACTCGGCGGCATCATCACCGAACGCCGCCTGCTCGACCTGCGCGGCTGCGGCGACTCCAACGGGATCTGGGCACCCGACCTCACGTACCACGACGGGTTGTTCCACCTTGTCTACAGCGACGTCGCCAGCTTCGCCAGCGGCTACTGGGACGCACAGAACTTCCTCACCACCGCGCCGACCATCACGGGACCGTGGTCGGACCCGGTACGACTGCACTCGCACGGCTTCGACGCCGCGCTGTTCCACGACGACGACGGCACCTCCTGGTTGCTGGCGATGAGTGCTGACTGGCGGCCGGGGCGCGACCGCTTCGGTGGCATCGAGATTCAGCAGTATGACCCGGCCCGACGGCAACTGGTCGGCCGACCCCGGATCATCTTCACCGGCACCGAGGTCGGTCTGACCGAGGGACCGCACCTCTACCGGCACGACGGCTGGTACTGGCTGGTCACCGCCGAGGGCGGCACCAGCTGGGAGCACCAGGTCACGGTGGCCCGGTCACGGGAGCTGTTCGGACCGTACGAGGTGGACCCGGCCGGACCGCTGCTCACCTCGGTCGGCCGTCCGGACCTGACGCTGCAGAAGGCCGGCCACGGCAGCCTGGTGCGCACCCAGCGTGGCGAGTGGTATCTCGCCCACCTGGTGGGCCGTCCCTACACGCCGCTCGGCAACTGTGTCCTCGGTCGGGAGACCGCGATCCAGAAGGTCGACTGGTCGCCGGGCGGCTGGCCGTGCGTGTCCGGCCGGGTGCCGGCCGACGAGATCCCCGCTCCGGACCTGCCGGCCCATCCGTGGCCCGACGAGCCGGCCACCGACCACTTCGACGCCCCCCGACTGGGCGCCGGCTGGTCGACCCTGCGCCGCCCGGCGACGGACGATTGGATCGACCTGCGCTCCCGCCCCTCGCACCTGCGGGTGCACGGTGGCCAGTCCCCCGTCGGTAAGCAGACGCCGAGTCTGGTGGCACGGCCGGTGGGCGCGGTGCGTTGTTCACTGGAGACCGTCGTCGAGTTCGACCCGGGCGACCACCGGCATCTGGCGGGCATCACCGGTTACTACAACACCGAGAACTGGCACCACCTCTACCTGACCCGGGCCGACGACGGACGCTCCGTGCTGGAGCTGCTCAGCTGCGACGGTGGCCACCGCACCGCGTATCCACAGCTGACCGTCGACACCGGCGGCCGGCTGCGGGTGGGCCTGCGGGTCACCTTCGACGGCCCGGTGCTGCGCTTCGCGTACGACCTGGGTGACGGTTGGCGGTGGCTGCCGGTCGAGCTGGACGCCACCATCCTCTCGGACGAGCACGCGGCCCGGATCGTCGACGGCGAACCGGCGGCCTGGGGCTTCACCGGCGCCCTGCTCGGCCTCTGGGTGCAGGACATCGGCGGCGACGGCCGCTACGCCGACTTCGATCACGCCACCTATCTCGAACACTGATCCCGCGTCGACCCACCCGCCCGCCTCCGGTCGACCCACCGCCGGCGGGCTCCCGGCCCCGGGCCGGCTCGACCTCGTCCACGGAACCCGCGGGAGCGAGCCGGCCCGGCCACTTCCGGCACGGGCGGCGGGCTCAGCCGAGTCGGGCAGCCGGAGCTGGATCCGGAAGTTTCCGGTTGTAAACCGGACGTTCCAGCAGTGCACACGGCCGACTTCCGGAAGTCTTCGTGGTTGACTGCGCGCATCGATGGCCCTAACGTTTCGGCCAAGTTACCGATCGAAATTCGGAAAAGTATCGGCGCCCTTTCCGGCACGTGTCGTGTCCGGCCAGAGCGCCGCCAGCGCTGCCAACCTGCTCAGCACCGGTCCGAACCCGGCACTTCATGATCGACATATGTCGATCGAAGATCGAGAGGAATGCAGATGAAGTTGAGACGGTGGATGGCCGTCGGTGCGGTCGCCGTCGCGACCGCGGCGACATTGAACATGGTGCCGGCCACGGCCGGCCGGCCGTACGACCCGACCGCACAGACCCTCGGCGCCCTCGGCCTGCGCCACGGCCTGCAGATCGGCACCGCGGTCAGCGCGGACGCCCTCAACGACACCGCCGACCCGGAATACCGCAAGATCGCCGCCTCCGAGTTCGTCTCGGTCACCGCGGAGAACGCCATGAAGTGGGAGAGCCTCGAACCCACTCGCGGCACCTACAACTGGGAGCCGGCCGACCAGCTCGTCAACTTCGCCAAGCGCAACCGCCAGAGCGTGCGGGGTCACGTGCTCGTCTGGCACAACCAGTTGCCGCAGTGGCTGACCGAAGGGGTCGCCGACGGCTCCATCAGCAAGCAGGAGCTGCGCGAGCTGCTGCGCAAGCACATCACCACGGTGGTCAAGCGCTACAAGGGCAAGATCTGGCAGTGGGACGTCGTCAACGAGGCGGTCAGCGACCCCTGGGACACCCCGCCCACCCTGCACTACAAGGGTTTCTGGGCCGAGAACCTCGGGCCCGGCTACATCGCTGACGCGTTCCGGTGGGCCCGCGCCGCCGACCCCAGGGCGCTGCTGTTCTACAACGACTACAACATCGAGGCGTTCGGCTCCGGCAACCCGGCCGACGACAAGACCCAGTTCGTCTACGACATGGTGAAGCGGCTGCGCGCCCAGGGCGTGCCGATCGACGGCGTCGGCGCGCAGGGCCACCTCGGCACCCAGTACGGCAACTTCAGCACCTTCCAGGTGACCGAGGCGCTGAAGAAGTTCACCTCGCTCGGCGTGGCGACCGCGTTCACCGAGGTCGACGTCCGCAGCCAGATGACCGAGCCGGTCCAGGCCGGCAACTCCGAGGAGATCAACCCCAGGTTGCAGGCGTCGGCCGCCAACCACAGCGTGCTGATGAAGGCCTGCCTGCTCGTCCGCAGCTGCCTCTCGTACACCGTCTGGGGCTTCAGCGACAAGCACTCCTGGGTGCCGGGCTGGTTCGACGACCCGCCGGAGGGCCTGGCCACCATCATGGACGAGAACTACCAGCCCAAGCTGGCCTACCACGAGATCAAGTCCGACCTGATCCTCGCCGGCCCGCCGTACGTCCTGCCCCGCATCGCACCCAAGCCCCGCCGCTGATCCTCGTCACGGCGGGCGGACCAGCCATCCACCACCAGCGGGGGGGGGGGGGGGGGGGGGGGGCGCCCCCCCCCCCCCCCCCCCCCCCGGCGCCCCCGGCGGGGGCCCGCCCCCCCCCCCCCGGCCCCCC
>NZ_JBAGKI010000128.1:0-4930 GCF_036689795.1 Micromonospora palythoicola
AGGCAGCTCTGGGTGCCCAGCAGCGGCTGTAAGTCGTACTGCGGTGCCCGTGGTGACCCGTCCAGCGACCACACCACCCCCGTCCCCCTGTGGGTGTACTGACCTCCTCGTCGCGCGGGGTGAACCGCTCTTCACGAGCGGTTCACCCGGCGTTGCGTTTTCCGGTCGACCGGTGGGGCACCGTCCCTTCGGCACGCGTCGACGCGTCTCGTTGGATACCGTCGTACCAGTAAGCGGTATTTGTCCGCTAGCGGGAGGAACGCCCATGGACGAGCGAATCGCCAGGCCCGGCGACGGTACGGACAACGGAGTGCCTTCATGAGCGACCGCGTCATGATCTTCGCGCCGACCCCCCTGCTCACCGTCACCATCGACCAGCCGAGCGACGCACCGGAGCTGCACCTGCACCCGGGCGGGCAGGGAGTCTGGCAGGCCAGGATGGTGCTGTCCCTCGGCGTCGACGTGGTGCTCTGCGCGGCACTCGGCGGCGAGGTCGGGCAGGTGCTGGAGCCGTTGCTGGTCAGCGAGGGGGTCGACCTCAAGGTGGTGGCCCGCGACTCCGGCGGCAGCGGCGGCTACGTGCACGACCGCCGCGAAGGTACCCGTCGGGAGGTCGTCGACGTGATCGGCCAACCGTTGAGCCGGCACGAGCTGGACGAGTTGTACAACCTCGCGCTCGGCGAGGGCCTGCGCGCGCCGGTGAGCGTGTTGAGCGGGCCGAACCATCCGTCCCTGGTCCCCGCCGACCTCTACCGGCGCTTTGCCGCCGATCTCGGCGCCAACGGCGGCCGGGTGGTGGTGGACCTCTGCGGCGAGCACCTGACGGCCGTCCTGGACAGCGGGGTCTTCTTCCTCAAGATCAGTCACGAGGAGTTGATCACCGACGGTCGGGCCGACGGCGACGACGAGGAGCAGCTCACCCGTGCCATGTACGACCTGCACGCCTCGGGGGCCGAGAACGTCGTGGTCAGTCGGGCCGACAAACCGGCGCTGGCGCTTGTCGACGGTGAGGTGTTCGAGGTGCTGATGCCGCGGCTGGAGGCGGCCGACCCACGGGGGGCGGGCGACTCGATGACCGCCGGGGTGGCCGCCGTGGTGGCCCGGGGTGGCGATGTGCGCACGGCGATCCGCACCGGCGCGGCGGCCGGCGCGCTGAACGTCACCCGACACGGCCTCGGCACCGGCCGACTCGACTCGATCAACGGCCTGGTCGACCGGGTCCGACTCGAACCGGCGGGCAGCCGTCCGCAGGAGCGGACCACCCCCGACGAGCTGGCGCAACGGGCGGGTGGCCGGTGAGGCTACGGGTCCTGATCACCAACGATGACGGGATCGCCGCGCCCGGCATCCAGGCGCTGGCCCGGGCGGCCGTCGACCGGGGCCTGGACGTGGTGGTGGCCGCCCCGTTGGAGGAGGCCAGCGGCACCAGCGCCGCGATGAGCGCGATGGAGCAGGACGGACAGGTGGTGGTCCGCGAGCACCCGCTGCCGGAACTCGACGGCGTGCCGGCTTTCGGCGTCGGTGGCTCACCCGGGTTCATCGCGCTCATCGCCGTGCACGGTGCCTTCGGACCGCCGCCGTCGGTGCTGCTGTCGGGAATCAACCGGGGCGCCAACGCGGGACGCGCGGTGCTGCACTCCGGCACGGTGGGAGCCGCCTTCACCGCCGCCGCGAACGGCTGCCGGGCGATGGCGGTCTCGCTGGACGTGCTCTCGGCCGGTGAGGCGACCGCGGCCAGCGGCGGCGCGGCGGTGGCGGCCGCCGCCCGGGTACGCGACGCCGAGCGGAACTGGGCCACCGCCGCCCGGGTCGCCCTGGACCTGCTGCCCCGGCTGACCGCGGCGCCGACGGAGAGCGTCCTGAACGTCAACTCGCCGGATCTACCGCTGGGTCGGCTGCGCGGGGTACGCCGGGCCAGCCTGGCGACCTTCGGCCAGGTGCAGATGACCGTCGCCGAGTCCGGACACGGCTTCGTCCGCACGTCGTTGGAGGAGCCGGGCCAGGCGGTACAGCCCGGCACGGACCTTGCCCTGCTCGCCGACGGCTACGCCTCGGTGACCGCGGTGCGGGCGGTCACCGAGGTGGCTGACGTGGACCTGTCCGGCCTCGACGGGGAGTGACCCGGCCCGTCGGCCGGTCGGGGCGTCAGGCCCCGGGGACCACCTCGGAGGCCGTGGCGGCCCCGGCGTAGTAGGGCTCGGGCGCGCCGAAGAGACCGAGCAGACCGGTCACCCAGAGCTGCCGGTGGACGAACCGGCTCGGCTCGGTGACGATCAGCTTCACTCCGCTGACCTCGGCGGTCTGGAAACCGGCGACCATGGCGCTGATGCCCACCGAGTCGATGAAGGTGACCAGCCGCATGTTGAGCTCGATCCGGGCCGGCCGCCCCTTGGCCAGCACCTCGGCGATGGCCTCTTTCACCTCGTACGCGGTGTCGACGTCGATCTCGCCTCGAGGGGCGATCTCGATGACACCACCGGGCCGAACCGTCTGCAGGATCGACAGGCTCACGCGAGCACCTCCACTCGCCCGTACGACGGGCGCCTCATCAGTACGCGGGCCGCGACCGACAGTATTCCTTCAACCACCTCGGTCGCCACCCCTCGGGATGAGCAATTCACGGACAGGGGCAGGGCAAATCACCCATATCCGAACTTTATTGGCTTTATCACTTGGCGCTCGGGCACGCCGACGCCGCCGAACCAGGGTAGCGGGCCGAGGCCACCCCCGTCGTTTCCCACTGGTGCCGGCGTGCCCCGCCAGAACCGGTCTGACCTGCACACGACGGACGAGGGTGGCGCGGTGTGCCTAGCATCACGGGTGACCCCTATGACGGGAGGACCCATCATGCTTCGCAGACTCGCCGCGCTCGCCGGTGTCGGTGCCCTGCTCGCCCTCGTGCTGGCCTGCGGATTCGGCGGGGGTGACGGTGACGACGACGATGACGACGACGACTTCGCCCTCGCCCGGCCAGCGGTGGTGGCGGTGGTCACCGGCTGACCCTGCCCGGAGCCGGCGACCCCGCTGCGGAGCGCACCCGGAGCACGCGCCGATTCCTCGGGGCCGGACGGCAGCAGCTGAGGGTTTGCGGCCCGGCCGGTGGGGGCACAGCCTCCGATGCGAACCGCCACCGGCCGGACAACGCCGCCGACAGCTGATGCGTGCACCGGCTCCGGCTCTGTCGAGGAGGGAACCATCATGTTCGGAACACATCTGCTGGACCGCCGTAGCAAGCCGGAGCGGATCGCGGACCAGGCGTGGCAACACCTCGTCTCAGCGGTGAACAGCGCGGGCGACAGCATCCGCGACACCGCCCGCACCGCGCGCCACAGCTCCGCCGGTCTCGCCGGTGACGCCGGAGACCTGGTCGAGTCGGCCGCCGAGGAGGCCCGGCACCGCGCCAGCCTCGCCTTCGACGCGCTCGCCGGACGCCGGCCGGCGCTGCCGTGGACGTTGCTGATCGGTGCCGCCCTGGTCGGCGCGGCGGTCGGCTGGGCAGCCGGCACCGCCGCACGCGCCGCCGGAAGTCGTGACCGGGCCATGGAGGACATCGAGTTCGTCGACGTGGACCGGCCCGACTCCCCCGCCGACCCCACCACACCCGTCAACTGACGCATCCGGTGACGACGGGCCCCACCGACCGACGAGGCCGGTCGGGGCCCGTCGTGCTGCCCGCCGGCACCCTCGCCACCGAGCGCGGAGCCGTCGTGCTGCTCCCGACCGGCACCCTCGCCACCGAGCGCGGGGCCCGTCTTGCTCCCGACCGGCACCCTCACCACCGGGGAGTGCGGACGTCTGCCCGAGGCACCGGGTGTCGCCGGACCTGTCTCGGCCGCCGGCGGGGTCGTCGACGCCGTCCCTCGTCCGATCCGGGTGAGGCAGCCTCATCCGCACACCCACCAGGCTCGGTCGTGGCGGACCTGGCCTGCCGACCCCGACCCGGGTCGAAGGCCGGGGCCTGCCCGGGCCGGACCCGGCGCGGGTTCCGCGTCCGGGCCTGCCCGCGCCGGACCCGGCGCGGGTCAGGAGCGCGTGGGTGGCGGCGCCGCACCGCGCCACGGTGGCGAGCGGTTCGCGGCGGCTCTGCCGCGCGATCCGCGACCCACCCCTGCGGAGAAGGGAGCGACCGATGGCCAGCATCTCGACGATCAACCGCACCGATCTGGACATCCAGTCCGCGGTGCTCGACGAACTCGGCTGGGAGCCCCGGGTACGGCCGCACGAGATCGGGGTGGCCGTCACCGAGGGCGTGGTGACCCTGACCGGGAGGGTGGACAGCTACGCCAAGAAGTGGGCGGCCGAGCGGGCCGCGCACCGGGTCACGCAGGTGCGGGCGGTGGCCAACGACCTCGCGGTGCGACTGGTGACCGGTGCCGAACGCACCGACCCGGAGATCGCCGCCGCGGTCCAGCACGCCCTGCAGTGGCAGGCGTTCGTGCCGGTCGACGCGCTCGACGTGACGGTTTCCCAGGGCTGGGTCACCCTGCACGGCGAGCTCGAGTGGGAGTACCAGCGCCGCGCCGCCGAGCGGGCCGTCGGCCAACTGAACGGCGTACGTGGGGTCAGCGACGGCATGACCGTCCGGCCGCGGGTACGCCCGGACGGTGCCCTCCTGGCCCGGCGCATCGTGGACGCGCTGGCCCGCAACCGCGCCACCGACGCCGAGCAGGTGACGGTACGGGTGCACGGCGACACGGTGCTGCTGGGCGGGCTGGTGCACTCGATGCCGGAACGCGCCGAGGTGGAACGGGTCGTCTGGTCCGCTCCGGGCATCCGTGAGGTGCAGAACCACATCGCGGTCGCCCCGGTGCTGCGCTGAGCCGTGGCGGAACCACCCGGGTCGGGTGTGCCCCGCACAACCCCCCCGCCCCCCGGGCGGGGGGTATTTACCACCCGCTGGACAACCCCCCCCCAGTGCCCCCCCGCCGGC
>NZ_JBAGKI010000129.1:0-4873 GCF_036689795.1 Micromonospora palythoicola
GGGGCCGTCCGCTCTTCGCTCCGCCCCCCCGCCACCCCCCGGGCGTGTCCGGGGTGGGGGCCCCCGCTGGGGGGCCCCCCCCCCCCGCGTCTCTGCCGGCTCAGCCCGCGGACATGATCTCGCGCATCAGGTTGGCCGTCTCGGTCGGCGTCTTGCCGACCTTCACGCCCACCGCCTCCAGCGCTGCCTTCTTGGCGTCGGCGGTGCCCGCCGAGCCGGAGATGATCGCGCCGGCATGCCCCATGGTCTTGCCGGGCGGGGCGGTGAACCCGGCGATGTAGCCGACCACCGGCTTGCTGACGTTGGCCTTGATGAACTCGGCCGCCCGCTCCTCGGCGTCGCCGCCGATCTCACCGATCATGACGATGGCGTCGGTGTCCGGGTCGGCCTCGAACGCGGCCAGCGCGTCGATGTGCGTCGTCCCGATGATCGGGTCGCCACCGATGCCGACACAGGTCGAGAAGCCGATGTCGCGCAGCTCGTACATCATCTGGTAGGTCAGCGTGCCGCTCTTGCTGACCAGACCGATCCGACCGGAGCCGGTGATGTCCGCCGGGATGATGCCGGCGTTCGAGGCACCCGGGGAGGCGATGCCGGGGCAGTTCGGGCCGATGATCCGGGTCCGCTCGCCCTTGGCGACGTTGTACGCCCAGAAGGCGGCGGTGTCGTGCACCGGCACCCCCTCGGTGATCACCACGGCCAGCGGGATCTCGGCGTCGATCGCCTCGATGACCGCGGCCTTGGTGAACTGCGGCGGTACGAAGATGACCGTGACGTCCGCACCGGTGTCTTTCATCGCGTCGGCGACGCCGGCGAAGACCGGCAGCTCGGTGCCGTCGAAGTCGACGGTGGTGCCCGCCTTGCGCGGGTTCACGCCGCCCACCACGTTCGTGCCGGCGGCGAGCATCCGGCGGGTGTGCTTGGAACCCTCGGAACCGGTCATCCCCTGGACGATGACCTTCGAGTCCTTGGTCAGCCAGATAGCCATGTGTCAGACCCCCGCAGCCGCCAGCTCGGCGGCCCGCTCGGCCGCGCCGTCCATGGTGTCGACCCGCTCGATCAGCGGGTTGTTCGCGCCGTCGAGGATCGCCCGACCGGCTTCGGCGTTGTTGCCGTCGAGGCGGACGACGAGCGGCTTGGTGACCTGCTCGCCCCGCTGCTCCAGCAGCTCCAGCGCCTGCACGATGCCGTTGGCGACCGCGTCGCAGGCGGTGATGCCGCCGAAGACGTTCACGAAGACGCTCTTGACCGACGGGTCGGAGAGCACGATCTCCAGACCGTTGGCCATGACCGCGGCGCTCGCGCCGCCGCCGATGTCGAGGAAGTTGGCCGGCTTGACGTTGCCGTGCCGCTCGCCGGCGTAGGCGACCACGTCGAGAGTCGACATGACCAGGCCGGCCCCGTTGCCGATGATGCCGACCTCGCCGTCGAGCTTGACGTAGTTGAGGTCCTTCTCCTTGGCCGCCTGCTCCAGGGGGTCCACCGTCGCCTGGTCGACGAGTGCCTCGTGGTCGGGGTGCCGGAAGCCGGCGTTCTCGTCCAGCGACACCTTGGCGTCCAGCAGCAGCAGCTTGCCCTCGGCGGTCTTGGCCAGCGGGTTCACCTCCACCAGGGTGGCGTCCTCGGCGACGAAGGCCCGCCACAGGCCGACCGCGACGTCGACGACCTGGTCGGCGACCTCCGCCGGGAAGCCGGCCGCCTCGACGATCTCCCGCGCCTTCGCCTCGTCCACGCCCTTGACGGCGTCGATCGGGGCCTTGACGACCTTCTCCGGGGTCTCGGCGGCGACCTGCTCGATGTCCATACCGCCGGCGACGCTGGCGATGCAGAGGAACGTGCGGTTCGCCCGATCGAGCAGGTACGAGAAGTAGTACTCCTCGGCCACGTCCGCGGTCACCGTGATCATGACCTTGTGGACGGTGTGACCCTTGATGTCCATGCCGAGGATGTCGGTGGCGCGGGCCACCGTCTCCTCCGCGCCCTCGGCCAGCTTGACGCCGCCCGCCTTGCCTCGTCCGCCGACCTTCACCTGTGCCTTGACGACCACCCGGCCGCCGAGGCGTTCGGCGATCGCGCGGGCCTCCTCCGGGGTCGTGGCGACGCCGCCGGCGAGCACGGGAAGTCCGTGCCGCTCGAACAGGTCCCGCCCCTGGTACTCGTACAGGTCCACGATTGCGCGTCCCGTCCCGTCTCTGCGGCGCACCGTCGCGCCGCCACCAGCGTATGGAAAGAAAACAGTGTGATGCCCGACATCAGTTGAAGTTGACGCAGGCGGTCGAACCCTCGCCACCGCGACCACGCGCCGCCGCCGACCTGACGGTGCGGCCCGCAAGGGGAGGTCGGAAAGGGTTCATTGGGCGCAGCCTAGCGATGCCGGCACCACCGGCAACCGAGCGGGTGCGTGGTGTGCGGTAATGCACAAACCAGGCCGGCGTCGGGTCACCGGAGGGCATCCGTCAGGGTACGGACCGGGCCACGTCACCCGTTCGAGCGATCTTGCCGGGGTGGCGGTGGTTCTCGGCGGTCCCGCGTAACCCCACTGGAGGGGCGTCGTTGAGTCAGGTGTCGGAGCGCTGGAGAGCGCGAAGACGGAAACGGCCGATGCCCTGTCGGTCGAGGGGTGGCGGCGGGGCATCGTGCATAGAGGGGCCGGACGTGTGAGGGGTGCGTCCGGCCCCTCCCCCTGTGCTCAGGCCACCGGCTGGGCGACGTTGTCCCGGACCCACTCCACGATGGACGTGGTGGTGGCGCCCGGGGTGAAGATCTTGGCCACACCGAGCCGCTCCAACTCCGGCAGGTCGGCCTCCGGGATGATGCCCCCGCCGAAGACGACGATGTCCCGGGCCTGCCGTTCGTCGAGCAGTTCGAGGACCCGGCGGAACAGCGTCATGTGCGCCCCGGAGAGCACCGAGAGACCGACCGCGTCGGCGTCCTCCTGGATTGCGGTCTCCACGATCTGCTCCGGGGTCTGGTGCAGGCCGGTGTAGATGACCTCCATGCCGGCGTCACGGAGGGCCCGCGCCACCACCTTGGCACCACGGTCGTGGCCGTCCAGGCCCGGCTTGGCGACGACGACCCGAACACGAGAGCTCATCTGGGCATCCCTTTCACCGGCTCCGCGGCATTCACCTGAACGAACGGTAACCCGCCCGACCTCGGCCGGGGAACCGGGGCCGGCAGGGCGAGCGGTAAACAGGGGTCGCCGTACCAATTCGCCGCGACCCCCTGCCATGTCACGTGGATACCACTGCCACCTCACGCAGAGGCACGACCGGCGCGGTTGGCGTCAAGCGGGACGCCTCCGCCGAACGGTCACGGTGTGCGACGAACGGAGGATAACGAGGACACTCCACTACACCCGCGAGCCATGACAATCTCGGACGGAAGTGGACAGAACGTTGCAAGCAATTCGGCGCTCCGGCTTGTGACGGGACTGACGGTTGGCTACCGTGTCCACGGTTGTCATCAGGTCTACGGACGGGTGACGACGCGACCAGCCGACGGACGGTCACCAGATCCGGACGACGGCTGATCCGCATCGGAACCCCGACAACGGAGGGTATGCGTGCGCCAGCGCCTGTCGTCTGAGCCCGATCGATATCGCGGCCGCCGCCGCGTACCCACCCCCCCGCGCAGCCGCTACGCCGCGGTCGTCACCACCGCCTTCGTCGGCGCCGGTGTGGTGGCGCTGGGAGCCAGCGCGATGCCGGACGCCAAGAGCGTCAGCCCTACCGTGCTCGACGAGCTCAAGCAGGCCTCGATCAGCAACCAGGGCGTGGCCGACCGGGCCGACGCCGCCGACCGGGCGTCCCGGGACGGCCGCGATGCCCCGGAGAGCGCCGAGGACACCGGCGTCTGGCTGTTGCCCCTGCAGGGCTACGACTTCAACTCCCCCTACGGCATGCGCTGGGGCAAGCTGCACACCGGCGTCGACCTGGTGGCACCGGAGGGCACCCCGTACGTCGCGATCCACGAGGGCACCGTCACCAAGGCCGGCTGGTTCGGCGGCTACGGGAACGCGGTGATCGTCCAGCACGCCGACGGCAGCGAAGCCATCTACGGCCACTCCTCCGCGCTCAGCGTGCGCGAGGGGCAGCAGGTCAAGGCCGGTGACCAGCTCGGTCTGGTCGGCAACACCGGTCACTCCTACGGTTCCCACCTGCACCTGGAGATCCATGTCAAGGGGGAGCCACTCGACCCGGTGCCGTGGTTGCAGGAGCGCGGAGTGGACATCAAGCTGCAAGTCGAGGCAATCTACAGCGAGGTAGCCGCGTCCTGACCGGCCGTGACGCCCGTTGACCGCCCGGATCTGTCGATCCGGGCGGTTTCGCGTGGCGTCCGGGATGCGCATGTGTCCCAGCTCACCCGAGCAACTGTGACGGACGGCACAAGGACCGACCAGGTGCGGACCGGGCAGTTGGGACCAGTCCGGCACGAAGACGGACAGCGACGCCGGCCACCGCCCGCGCCGCCCACACCCCCGGTACCCGGTACCGCCCGGACGGACACCAGGATTTCGAGGTCACGTACCACTCGAAGCCAGTGAGGTCCGTACCCGTGCAGGACGACAAGCCCACCCCTACCCGCGAGATCCCCCACGCCCCGGCACGCCACCGTCGACGGCTGAGCCGGCGTTCCCGCCTGCTGGCTGCCGGTGCGGTCGCCCTGGCGGCGCTCGGCGTCGGCGGTGTCGTCCTGACCGACCGCGACGAGCGGCCGACCAGCAGCCCGGTCGCCCTGGACGCACAGGCCCGGGCAGCGGCCGCCGAGCGAGCCGACCGGTCGGCTCGCCAGCCCCCCACCACGGGCAGCCCCGCGCCGAACCCCGCGACCAGCGCCACCCCCACCCCGAAACCCCCCCCCACCCCCAAGC